>JBILPY010000510.1:0-3723 GCA_044373575.1 Prosthecobacter sp.
CGCGCCGTGCTCGATGAACGCGGAGCCACGATCTCTTTCCGTGGTCTCGATGACCGCCTCTACTACCGTCACGACTTCGACGAGCACGGCGCGAACTACATCAACATGACCGGCTGCGGCAATGCCGTGGACTCCGCCAGCCCGCCCGCGCTTCGTCTCATCCTCGACAGCCTCCGCTACTGGGTCACCGAGATGCATGTCGATGGCTTCCGCTTCGATCTTGCCGTCACCGTCGCCCGTGATGAGCATGACAGCTTCAACGCGCAGTGTCAGTTCCTCGCGGCCGTCTCCCAGGACCCCGTCCTCTCGCAGGTCAAACTCATCGCCGAACCCTGGGACATCATGCGTTTCGACAGCTATCAGGTCGGTGGATTCCCCGAGCCCTGGCGCGAGCTGAATGGCAAGTACCGCGATACCATCCGCCGCTTCTGGGCGGGCCATGAAGGCAGCACCGCCGAGTTCGCCAAGCGCTTCTGCGGCAGCCAGGACATCTACGGCGGAGCCCAGCGCCCGGCTTTGAGTAGCGTCAATTTCATCACCAGTCACGATGGCTTCACGCTGCTGGACCTCGTCAGCTACGCCAGCAAGCACAACGAAGCCAACGCCGAGGACAACCGCGATGGCGACAATCAGAATCACAGCATCAGTTGCGGTGTCGAAGGCCCAACCAGCGATGCCCGCGTGAACAAACTTCGCGCCCGGCTTCGGCGCAGCCTCGTCGGCACGCTCGTCACCTCCATCGGCGTCCCCTTTATCTCGGCTGGCGACGAGCGAGGCCGTACCCAGAAAGGCAATAACAACGCCTACTGCCAGGACAACGAACTTAGCTGGATGGACTGGAGTACCTGCGACACCGAGATACTCAACTTCACACGCAGCATCCTCGCCCTGCGTCGTGAGCATCCCGAGTTCCGCCGCGCCGACTTCTTTGACGGTCAGTGGAGCCCCGTCACCGGCCTGCCCGATGTCGCCTGGCTGGAGGGCAATGGCAGCCTGCTCTGCCACGACGAGTGGCATGACTCATCCCGCACGACCTTCGGCGCCTTGATTTCAGGGAAGCCGCCCATGGTGCTTCTTTTCAACCGAGGAGAGCTCGCCACGGACTTTGTGTTACCCGGCACCAAAGCCTGCACCTGGAGCCTCGTCTTCGATACTTCGACGAGTCCCTCCTTCGCCACAGACATCATCCCCATTCATGGTGGCGAAAAGTTTCGCGTGAACGGCCACAGCCTCATCTGCCTGCGGCTGAACTCAGGCATCCTGGGGCTGGCTGCTGCGTGCTGAGGATCACATCTTGTTTCGACGCCGATACTCGCCCGGCGTCATTCCTGCCCTCTTGCGAAAAGCTTCCGCCATGTACTGAGGATGCTTGAATCCCGCTCGCTCGGCGATGGCATCCAGTGTAAGGTCCGTCTGAGCGAGCAGTCGTTCCACCTGGCTGAAACGAATGCGGATCAATTCTTCGCCGGGTGAACGGCCAATCATCGTCTTCATTCGCCTTTCCAATGCACTGCGTGATAGCGCCACCTCACGAGCCACATCATCGACTCCAATGCTATTCGCCGCATGCTGGCGGATATAGCGCAAAGCACGGGCAATGCGTTCATCCTCCACAGCCACGATGTCGGAGGACTGCCGCACGACGATATCACCCGGAGGCAGGAAGGTTTCCTTCGGAGGCATGATCTTCTTTTTCATCCACTCATCAAGCATCTGCGCCGCTGTGAAGCCCACCGTCTGCCCGCGAAGCTGCACACTGGAAAGCGGAGGCCAGGCTGTCTCGCAAAGTGTCTTGTCATTCTCCGCACCGATGACGGCGAGATGCTCCGGCACAGAGATGCCCGCACGCCGTGCCGCATCCAGCACCCAGAACCCTAGCTGATCATTGCTGGCAAAGAGTCCGCAAGGCGTCTCCAGTGACATTAACCAGCTTGCGAGGCGACGCTGATGCTGATCCCAGCTCAATCCTGCTGCCTCCGCCTCAAAGACCGAGCATTCGAAACCATGCGCACGCAGGGCGAGATCAAAGCTCTCGCAGCGCTCCCGGAAGAAGAGTTCGCCAGTGTCCAAATAGCAGGCGAAGCGTCGAAAGCCGCGATCCAAGAAGTGTCGCGCCACACGCTCGCCGATGATGTGGTTGTCCATCCCGATGTAGGGGAACGGATGCTTCAGCACAGTGGTGCGCAACTCGATCACCGGCAGCTTTGTCGCCTTGAGTTGCCGGAGCAGCGCGGAGTCCGCCGTGCGTGCGAGGATGCCATCGCCCGGCCATTTTTTTAGCCAGTCCGGGAAGCTGGACCGCAGATCTCGCGACTCCAGATACAGCGACCATGGCCCCTGCTCCGCCACATAGCGCCGGATACCGCGCACGATGTCGCGTCCATAGGAACGCGAGGTGTCCACGAGCACGGCGACCTGTGGGATGTCTGACATAATCGCTGATTAAACCAGGATCACCTGCGCCATCGCAAGTTCGCGCGTGTGCGTGATGGAAATGAGGCTGCCCGTGCTGCCCATGCGCTCCGCATGAGATTGCGCACCGCCGTGCAGGGCCAGAGTCGGCCTGCCCGAGTCCTCGCGCAAAACCTCGATGTCCTTCCAATCCACGCCCTGCGCCCAAAGTCCGGTGCCGATGGCCTTTGCCGCCGCCTCCTTCACGGCAAAACGGGCGGCGTAATGCATCGCTGGATCAGCGCAGGAGTTGCAGTAGGCGATCTCACCCGCCGTGAAGGTCTTCTCTTTGAAGCGCTCGCCATGCCGCGTGAGTAGATCGCGGATGCGTCCCACTTCCACGAGATCAATGCCGAGGCCGAGAGGTGTCATGAGGCAGGATACCCCTTCATCACCTCCAGCATCTCTTGAATGGCAGCACGCAGTCCCACGAATACCGAGCGCGCCACGATCGTGTGGCCGATGTTCAGCTCCGCGAGGTGCGGCACGATGAAAAGCTCGGGCAGATTCTTCGTCGTCAGGCCATGTCCGGCATTCACCTGGAGACCTAGGCTGTGCGCCAGCTCAGCGGCTGCTTTCAGGCGAAGCGCTTCCGCCGTGCGTTTCTCGCCGAGTTCATTGGCAAAGGTGCCCGTGTGCAGCTCGATCATGCTCGCGCCGATCTCCGCCGAGGCACGCACCTGATCGAGATCTGGGTCGATGAACATGCTCACGTGCGTGCCATTGGCTTCGAGTTGGCTCACACTGGCTTGCAGCGCCGTTTTTTGCCCCACGACATCCAGCCCGCCCTCGGTGGTGACTTCCTCACGGTTCTCCGGCACCATGCAGACGAACTGCGGTTTCACCTTCAGCGCGATGCCGAGGATCTCGGGCGTGTTGCCCATCTCCAAATTCATCATCGTGCCGATCTCACGGCGCAGCAGATAAACATCCTCATCCACGATGTGCCGACGATCCGCCCGCAAATGGATCGTGATCGAGTGCGCCCCGGAAGCCTCGGCTTCCAGCGCAGCCTGGAGGATGGAAGGTTCGGCATTGTGTGCGCCGAGCATGGTCCGATAGCGGGCCTGCCGGAGCGTGGCGACGTGGTCAATATTGACACCGAGATGAATGGGCATGGTGGAAATGGGTGGTGGTCCCAGAGCGGCGCGTGCTCCCGCCCGGATTCGAACCGAGAACCAAGGGATTATGAGTCCCCTGCTCTAACCGTTGAGCTACAGGAGCAAGTCGCTGAACCTCAGCGCCATACATGTGAACGCCCTTATTGAGATA
>JBILPY010000511.1:0-3722 GCA_044373575.1 Prosthecobacter sp.
CACGGATGCGACCAAGCCCCTTCGCGAGTGACTCGGTGCTGATGTCCTGCATGAGCACCTTGTTCCCACGCGAGGCGATCCAATGAGCGATACCCGAACCCATGACGCCTGCTCCGATGACTGTCACATCATGCACCGGCAATGCGACACCCGCAGACCAGGGCTTCTTCGAGGCTTCTTCTTTGCGGAAGAAGAAGTCGATCAGCCGCTCTGTCTCCGGCGTGAGGGCGAGATCGAGGATGGCGTTTTTTTCGAGTTCCATCGCCTTTGCCATGGAGGTGAAAGGAGCCCGTGTGGCGACTTCGATGGCGCGGAGAGGCGCGGGATAAAGGCCGTGCATTTTGGCTTGAAGCGCTGCTTTGGCACGATGGGCAATGAAGGGTGCCATCAGCCGATCAAGCAGTCGTGCCCGAGCAGGATTGGCGACTTCCATGTTGATCGCTCGTTCCAAGTGTTCACGCGGCATCACCACCGACACGAGGCCGACGCGCTTGGCCTCGGATGGTTTCAGCAACTTGCCCGTGATGATGAGGTCGAGCGCTTTGGGAAGTCCGAGCAGCTTTGGCAGACGCGTCGAGCCGCCCCAGGCGGGGATGAGGCCGATCTGAGTTTCGGGCAAGCCAAGGCGCGTGTGCTCGCTATCGCTGGCAATGCGGACATCGCAGGCGAGTGCGAGTTCGAGTCCACCACCGACACAAGCTCCATGAATGAGCGCGATCTTCGGCATCGGCAGCGCAGCGAGACGATTGAAGGTGGACTGGCCGAGATCGATTAAGTGCTCGAGCTTCCTCGTCGAGCCACTGCGCAGGGATTTTAAATCTGCGCCCGCGATGAAGACGCGTTCTTTGGCACTGCGGATGATGAGCGCGCGAACTCCGGCATGATGCGCGACATGGTCGAGGCAGCGGTTGAACTCGCGCAACGTCGTGTCATTCCAGACATTCGCCGAACTGCCCGCCATGTCGAAGGTGATCCAGGCGCGGTGCTCGGCATCCACTTCGACGCGGAAGTGTTTCAGCGGTGATTCATCGTGAGATGCAGGATGGATCACGAGAGATTCGAGGAGGTGAGTTTTCATGGTGGTGGTTATTCAAATCAGACACGTTCGAGAATGGCGGCGCCGCCCTGGCCTCCGCCGATGCAAAGGCTGACGAGTGCGCGTTTGGTTTTGGTTTCGCGAAGCTGATCGAGGACGGTGAGCACGAGTCGTGCGCCTGTGGCACCGACAGGATGACCGAGGGCGATGGACCCGCCGCGAGGATTGAGCTTGGCCTCAGGGAGGTCGCCAAGAGGCTGCTCCAATCCTGCGCGACGGGCGCTGGCAGGGTTTTTCAGACACTGCCGCACGGCCAGCACTTGTGCGGCAAAGGCTTCGTTGATCTCGATGACGTCCAGGTCATCGAGCGTGTGTCCGGTGCGATGCAATACGGCATCCATGGCACGCACGGGACCGAGTCCCATGCGGCGCGGATCGCAGCCGGTGTAAGCGTAGTCGGTCATCATGCCGAGCGGTTCCCAGCCATGACGTTTCACGGCCTCCTCACTCGCCACGAGCAGGGCCACGGCACCATCGGTGAGCTGGCTCGAATTACCCGCCGTGACGGTGCCATGTTCGCGATCAAACATCGGCTTCAGCTTGGCGAGCTTTTCGAGGCTGGAGTCGGGTCTCATACCGTTGTCGGCTAGCACGGGAGTCACTTCGCGGCCCATGACGTAGATGGGTGAGACTTCCTTTTGCAGCAAAGCGGCAGCAGCGACGGCTTTGCGATGGCTGTTGCTGGCGAATTCATCCTGCTCCCCGCGGCTGATGCCGAACTCACGGGCAAGCAGTTCAGCCGTCTCGCCCATGTTCATCTCCACGACAGGATCGGTGAGGCCGAGCTTGATGCCGATGAGCGGGGCGAAGTCGGCAGGGCGGAAGGTGGCAACCGCGCCGAGCTTTTGAGTGAAGCCTTTGGCCTTGCTCATCATGGCAAATTTTTCCACGGCACCGCGATTGAAGTAGAGCGGCATGTTGCTCATGCTCTCCGTGCCGCCAACTACGAAGACCTCGCCCTGTCCTGCGCACATTTTGGCGTGGGCGGTGGTGATGGCTTCGAGACCGGAGGCGCAGTTACGATGCACGGTCATGGCAGGCCGCGACTCAGGCAAACCTGCACGCAGAGCGATGACTCGGGCGATGTTTTGAGCATTCGCAGGCTGGCCGACACAGCCGAAGATGGTTTCATCGACCGCGTGCGGATCGATGCCACTTCGAGCCAACAAAGCGGAGACTGCGGCTTTGCCGAGATCGACAGCATCGAGTGATGCGAGCGATGAGCCTGCACGGGTGAAAGGAGTGCGGGTGGCGGCGATGATGAAGAGAGGTTTCATGGTGTAGTGTTCTCAGTTCGCGGTTCTCAGTTCTCTGTTGGCTGAGGTCTTCGGGCGTGAGTCGAGGACTTTGGCTTCTTTGAGCAATCTGCCGACTCCGAGGCGTTCGCGGAGATCGGGCATGTCGTGGAAGTGGATTTCGTTCGGGCGGATCTCGGTGACTTCGGCGAAGCGGCGCTCCAGGCGGTGTTCGAGGTCTTCGGCGTTCACACCTGGTTCAGGTGAGACGTGGAGGATGATTTCATCGAGATCGAGCGGGTCGTCGTCGTGCTTGCGCAGCTCGACCTGCCAGGCGGCGACGCCTTTCATGTCGTCGAGGAGGTGCTCGAGGATGTTGAAGTTCACGAGGGTGCCTTTGATTTTATCAAACTGCATCTCGCGAACTTCGCTGACGCGGCTAATGGGGCCGAGCAGTCGTGGGCATTGACGTCCGCAATGCGGGCAACGTGTCCAGGTGAGGCCGCCTTCGGCAATGTCGCCGGTGCGATAGCGCAGGACGACGGTGCCGCGAGCATCAAGCGGGGTGAAGACGATCTCACCCGAGTGGCCTTCGGGCACGGGCTCGCCTGTGCGGGGATCGACGATCTCGATGAACGCAAGTTCAGGGCTGAGGTGGAAGCCGCTGGCACTGACGCCAAGATTCGTGGGGCATTCGGGGAAGGCCATCTTGGCTTCCGTGAAGCCGTAGGTGCTGATGATGCAGACATCATCGGCACCGAGATCGTGAGCCAGCATCGTGAGGCGTGCCCTCATGCCTTCGGCGACTTTTTCGCCACCGAGCACAATGCGGCGGAGCTGTGGCCAGTGTTTGCCAGCTTCGGCGGCTTCGCGCAGCATGTGGTAGAGGAAGGTGGGCATGCCGATGACGACCTCGGGCCGCACTTTGTCGATGAGAGCGATGTTTCCCTCCGTGCCCATGACCTTGCCACCACCGCTGCTGACCATGAAGGTGCCGAAGCCGAGTCCCGCATGATGGGCCTGCCAGAAGGCAAGGTGCGGGGCATAGGGGAAGCTGTTCAGATGCCGCCATTCACGCTGCGAGGCTCCGACCTCCA
The DNA here is from genome assembly GCA_044373575.1 of Prosthecobacter sp. Classification (GTDB taxonomy): domain Bacteria; phylum Verrucomicrobiota; class Verrucomicrobiia; order Verrucomicrobiales; family Verrucomicrobiaceae; genus Prosthecobacter. Next base: position 3,429 of record JBILPY010000511.1, read on the forward strand.
TGAGGCGGCGGCCTGTGATGTCGAGATTCGCGAGATCGTGCTTCGTGAATGCGAAGGGCACGGGATCAGACGAGCGGCCTGTGGTGCTCGTCATCATCACGGGGCGGAACTCTTTCTCGATCTCCTCTTTGGCAAAGGCGCTGCCGTGGAAGACGGCGTTCCAAATCACGCCCCACTCGCGCTTGAGTGCGGCTTCATTCGGTATGAGCACGAAATCGCGCTGCTGCTCGCGCGGCACGGTGAGGTTGCTCTTGCTGGTGAAGGGTACTTTGCTCCAGTCATCGAAGCTGTGGA
>JBILPY010000512.1:0-3720 GCA_044373575.1 Prosthecobacter sp.
GGCCAGTGACTCTGCTCAGCAGGGACTGGATGAAGACGTTCGCCGAGATCTTCGAGACAAGGCGGATGCTGTTCAGCAGCGGCACGCCATGACCGACGAGACTGCCCATGCTGTGGGCGAACTGGGCGTAGAAGCGCGTGGCGAGCACAGGTCCGAAGAGGGGCAGTTTCATCTTCGTCTCATGCCACCACATCAGGCCCGCTGGCGTGGCGACGTAGGCTTTGAAGCTGAGCGCGATGATGACCACGACTGCGAGAATGGCCCACCACCAGGCGGCGAGGAAGCTGTTGAAGCTGATGAGCATCTGCGTGGCCATCGGGAGCTGCTGGCCACCTTTATCCAGCAGGTCGGTGATCTGGGGCACCATGACGGTCATGAAGACGATCATGAGCACCGCACATGCACCGACGAGGAAGGCCGGGTAAATCATCGCCTGCGTGACCTTGGATTGCAGTTCGGCGATGACCACGAGGTTTTGCCCGAGCCTCCGCAAGATAGGTGCTAGTGATCCGCTGACCTCCCCAGCAGCGACGAGATTGCAGTAAAGCTCGTCAAAACTCGGCGATGCTTTCTTGAGCGCCTTCGCCACGGTCGATCCTTCGCGGAGTTGATCCCGCAGGATGTTCGAGACACGGCGCAGCGCCAGATCCTCCTGCCGTTCGGTGATGACCCGCAGCGCCTGATCGATCTGCAATCCGCCATCGAGCATGTCGGCCAGCTCCTCGGTGAAGAGGATGATCTGCGCACGCTTGAGCTTCACCGGCGTGTTGTCCTCCGCCTTAGCCGCTGCGCTGGCCGCCGCTTTGGCGCTCTTGGCTTCTTCAGCCACCCTCACCGGCGTCAGCGCCTGTGCTTCGAGTTTCCGAAATGCCTCCGCACGCGAGTTCACGGCGAGACTTCCCGTGACGGTCTGGCCGGAGGTGTTCAGGGCGGTGTAGGCAAAGGTGGGCATGTCAGTTAGAGGTCTCTAAGTTGGGATCGAATCCAGCGTGGGCTTCGGCGACAATCCATGACGCCACGAATGCGCACGATGCCTTCATCCACTTTGTAAAAGACACCGACGGGAAATTTTTTGACCATGCAAAAGTGGTAGTCTTGGCGCTTGCGGTGTGTCCCGCCTGTTGTCTGCAAAGCGAGCACGCATTCGCTGAAACGGCGGACAAAATAGCTGGCAGTGCCTTTGCGCTGCTTTTCATAAAACGCGGCAATATCATCGACATCTGCATAAGCGATCTCTTCGATGACCACCTTCACGAATATTTGGCCTCCAAACGTTTGATGGCATCCTCAATGGGTATCCAGGTTGCTTCCCCGCGTGCGATGCGTTCTTCACGCTCCTGCAGGATCTCAAAGTGCCAGTCCTGCGGTTCGAGGGCTTCTTCGTGGTGCTCGGTGATGTCATCCCAAAGCGTCTGGAAAAGCTCCCACTTCTGCTGGCCGGTCAGCCTCTCGAGAGGGATTTCAATAGGAGGATTGGCAGCGAAGGTCATGAGCGGAGGGTATTCAAAAGAGGTGGAGGATCAAATGTGCAATCAACGCACTCTGGTGAGTGCGCTCACTCACTCGCCGCCGTGACGGTCATGACTTCCTCCAGGGTGGTGATGCCTTCGCTGGCTTTGCGGAAGCCGTAGTGGCGCATGGGGATCATGCCGTCGGACAGGGCCTGGGCTTTGAGTTCCATGGCGGTGGCGCGGAGGTTGATCTTCTCCTGGAGCTTCTCGGTCATCATGCAGATCTCCATTATGGCGAGTCGTCCGCTGAAGCCGGTGCCACGGCAGGAGCGGCAGCCGACGGGGCGGAAGAGCTTGGATTTCCACTCCATGGGGAAGCCGATGGCTTTGAGGTAGCTTTCCTCATGCTGCGCAGGTTCTTTGCAATGCGGGCAGAGGGTGCGGACGAGGCGCTGGGCCTGGAAGGCGCGGACGGAGGAGGAGACCATGAAGGGCTCGATGCCCATGTCCAAGAGACGGGAGATGCCGCCGACGGCGTCGTTCGTGTGGAGGGTGGAGAGCACCAAGTGACCCGTCAAAGCACCGCGGATGGCGATCTCGACGGTTTCCTGGTCACGCATTTCTCCGACCATGATGACGTTCGGGTCGCCACGCAGAATGGAGCGCAGGCCAGCGGCGAAGGTGAGGTCGATCTCAGGCTTCACGGCGATCTGGATGATGCCGTCGAGCTTGTTTTCGACTGGGTCTTCGATGGTGACGATGCGGCGCTCTTTGGTGTTCAGCTCTTTGAGCAAGGTGTAGAGCGTGCTGCTCTTCCCGGAACCGGTGGGGCCGGTGATGAGGATGATGCCGTTCGGAGCGGCGATGAGTTTGCGGAACTTGGCCTCGGTATCGGGATCGAGCCCGAGGGAGCCCATGTCGAACTTCTTCCGCGTGAGCAAACGAAGCGCCACGGACTCGCCATTCACGCTTGGGATGGTGGCGACGCGGACGTCGATGGGCTCGCCATCGAGTTCGAGGTTGATGCGGCCATCCTGGGGCATTCGGCGCTCGGCGATGTCAAGGTGCGCCATGATTTTGAGACGCGAGATGAGCGAGTTTTGCAGCAGGCGCATGTTTGGCGGCACGGGCACTTCGATGAGCTTGCCATCGACGCGGTAACGGATGCGCAGGTCGCGCTCCAGGGGCTCGACGTGGATGTCTGTGGCGCGTTCCTTCAGGCCTTCGCGGAAGACTTGGTTCACGAAGTTCAGCACGGTGGCCTCTTCGTCGGCTTCATCCAGCACGGTAGTCTCCTGCTTCATGTCGTCGTCATCGAGCGTGCCTTCGCGGCCCTCGAGGAGTTCTTCGAAGTTCTCGGCACCGACGCCATAGCCCTGATGCAGGGCTTCGAGGATGCGGTGACGGCTGGCGATCTTCCAGTGGACGCGCTTGCGCAGTTCCTGGCCGACGGCCTGACGCGCGCCGAGGTCGAAGGGGTTGTAGGTCAGCAGGGTGGCTTCTTGAGCGCTGACGTGGGTGGGGAAGATGCGATGACGCAGGGCGAGCTTGGCTGGGAAGCGGTTGTGCAGACCTTCCTGAACCTCTTCGTCGTCTTTGTCGTAAGGCATTCGCAGGGCATCGGCGAGCTGGGAGAAGAAGGTTTCTTCATCGACCACATTCGCGTCGAGCAGGGCCTCGATCAGTGGCTGGCGCTTGTCGCTGGCATCGTCGAGGATGTGGCGGAGTCTCGCTTGATCACGGCAGCCGGCTTTTTGCGCGGCGGAAAGGAGTACATCAGGAAGCGAGATCGAAGTCATGTGGGGAGGGGCGGCTTTAGAACGCCTGAACACTGGAGAGGTTGCGTCAAATTGCCGTCAATTCGCGCCGATGCCGAAAACCGTGCGGAGGACATAGACATAGCCGATGAACAACCCGGCGAGCAGCGTCACGAGCGCAGCGATGATGAAGCCGAGCGCGGCGAAGAGGCGTCCTGTGCTGGCTTTGACCTTGTCCTGATGTCCGGCCTGCCATTGCTGGAGCAGGGTGAGGTTGCGGGAGTTGGATTTGAAAAAGGCGGAGGCGACGGGGCCGAGGGCGGGGATGTAGTCGAAGAGGGTGTTCAGCAGCAAGTTTCCCCCCATGCGCAGGAGCACGGGGACGCTGATGCCGGTGCGGATGGCTTCAAAGAGGATAATGATGCCGCCGCCTGAGGCCACGGTGCTGCCGACTCCGGGGACGAGCGCCAGGATGGGATCGAGACCGATCTTGAAGTCAGTGCCGGGGATGC
>JBILPY010000763.1:0-2502 GCA_044373575.1 Prosthecobacter sp.
ATGCGGGTGACAAGAAGAAGGGCGGCTTCTCCTTCAACACCCGCGCTGATCTGCTGGAAGGTAGTGAAAACGGCCCAGTGATCACGAAGGGCAGCGTGGAAAAGAGCCGCCTCATGGAGGTCATCCTCTCCACCGATAGCGATGAGCAGATGCCGCCGAAGGGCGACCGCCTCAGCGCAGCGGAAATCGCTTTGCTCAAAGGCTGGCTGGCCGCCGATGTGCCATGGGAGGAGGGCTTTGCCTTCAAAAAGCCCGCCTATGAACCGCCGCTGGCCCCCCGCAAGCCGGAGCTGCCCGCCGCTTCCGCTCCCGGACGTGATCACGCCATCGATCGCATCCTCGATGCCTACCTAACGAAGCATGAAAAGCCGGTGCCCGCAGGCATCGACGACGCCACCTTTGCCCGCCGACTGTTTCTCGATCTCACCGGACTGCTGCCACAGCCGGAGGCGCTCCAGAAATTCCTCGCGGACAAGGCCGCTGACAAACGCGCGAAGCTCGTGCAGGCACTGCTGAGCGATGATCTCGGCTATGCGGAGCACTGGCTGACCTTTTGGAATGACCTGCTGCGCAACGACTACGGCGGCACCGGCTTCATCACGGGCGGCCGCAAGCAGGTGAGCAAGTGGCTCTACGAAGCACTCGCCACGAACAAGCCGGTGGATCAGCTCACGCGGGAACTCATCGCACCGCCGGGAGATGAGAGCCGGGGCTTCATTGATGGCATCAAATGGCGCGGCGATGTCAGCGCGGGACAGACCGTGGAGATCCAGTTCGCCCAGAGCGTGGGGCAGAGCTTCCTCGGCATCAATATGAAGTGCGCCTCCTGCCACGACTCGTTCATCGACCGCTGGAAGCTCGACGAAGCTTATGGCCTTGCCGCCATCTACTCCACCCGCCCGCTGGACATCACCCGCTGTGACAAGCCCACCGGCAAGCTCGCTCAGGCATCGTGGTTATTCCCTGAGTTAGGCCAGGTGGATGCCAAGGCCACGCAGCCCGAGCGGCTGAAGCAGCTCGCCGCCCTGCTGACGCATCCGGGCAATGGCCGCTTCACCCGCACCCTGGTGAACCGCCTCTGGCACCGCCTCATGGGCCGCGGCATCGTGCATCCGCTGGATGCCATGCAGACGGAGCCCTGGAGCAGCGACCTGCTCGACCACCTCGCCACCTTCCTGAGTGATCACGGCTATGACCTGCGGGCAACGCTGGCGCACATCACCACCAGTCAGGCCTATCAGAGCCGCGCGGAAGTCATAGAGAAAGGGGCCGACGACCACGGCTTCACCTACACCGGCCCGCGCAGCAAGCGCCTCAGTGCCGAGCAGTTCATCGATGCCATCTGGCACCTCACCGGCACGGCTCCCGCGAAGATGGATGCCCCGGTGATGCGCGGAAAACTCGACCCCGCCGCTGCGAAAGCCATCACGATCAGCGCCCAGTGGATCTGGGGAGACAGCGCCAAGGCCGGTCCACCTGCCGCTGGCGACACCGTGACACTGCGCACGACCTTCAAGCTCGATGCCGACCCCACCAGCGCCAGCGCCGTCGTCACCGCCGACAACAGTTTTGACCTCTTCGTGAACAACCGGAAGGTGAGCAGCGGGGACAACTGGAATCAGCTCGAAGCCGTGCCGCTTCATGCCGCACTGAAGAAAGGCGCCAACAGCATTGTCATCATCGCCAAGAACGCTGGCAACGGCCCGAATGCCGCCGGAGCCTTCTTTGAATCCCGCATCCGTCTGGAAGGAAAGCCCGAACAAACAATCCTGACCGATGCGAGCTGGGAGTTCCACACCGCCGCGCCTGCGGGTAAAGAAGGCCGCCTCGGAGCCCTGCCACCGAAAGGCTGGAAGCCCGTCACGGTGGTGCCAGCCCTGCCGGTCTGGTCCGCCGCCGTGAATCGTGAAGCGCCCGCCCTGCTCGCCCAGGCCGCGCTCGGCAGCCAGCAGCCCATCCGCGCCAGCCTCATGAAGAGCGACTTCCTCATGCGCACCCTCGGCCGACCAAACCGCGACCAGATCGTCTCCATGCGCCCCGATGACCTCACCACGCTGGAAGCCATCGATCTCTCCAACGGAGCCATTTTAACGGACACCCTCGCCCGCGGCGCGAAGAACCTCCTCGCGAAAAAGCAATGGTCCGATCTCCCCGCCTTCACGAGCTGGCTTTATCTCAGCACACTCTGCCGCGAGCCTACCCAAATGGAACTCAGCGAGATTACCGCAGCCCTGGGGAAAGAACTCACTGAGCAGTCGCTTGCAGATACGCTCTGGAGCGTGGTCATGCTGCCGGAGTTCCAGCGGGTGAGGTGAAAGCGTCTTGCCTGAGGAAGTTCCCACGCCTTCATGGCGCACCCATGCGCGCCATCCTTCCTCTCCTCGGTCTCGTTACCCTCCTTCAGGCAAAGGACATCCCCGTCACTGATCCCGCCGCGCTGCCAGCCGCACAGCCCGGAGATACCCTGGTCCTCCCCGAAGGTGAGTTTCGTGACGTGGAGCT
>JBILPY010000513.1:0-3713 GCA_044373575.1 Prosthecobacter sp.
TGGCGGGCTGCGAGTCAGACTGAGCGCAGCGAAGCCCAAAGGGTGACAAACGAGGAAGGGCTGGACTCGTTTGAGACAGCCAAAGGCTGAGGCGTAGCCTCGAAAAAGCGGGGAGCTTTTGAGTCAACCTGCGTGAGGCGCGAGCGAATCAAACGTGCTTCGCAGGAGCCGGGGAGGGCGGGATGTCCTGCACGGGCATTGCGCGGGGGCATGGACTCGGCATCGTGGGCGTATTGCCATCATGACTTTGTCCCGATTCATCCTTTCCTCCGCGCGGCACTACTGGCGTGGGCATCTCGGCCTGCTGCTTGGGGCTTTTTTGGCGTCGGCCATCCTCAGCGGTTCCCTCCTGGTCGGGGACTCCGTGCGCGCCAGCCTGCGGCGCGTGGCAGAGCTGCGACTGGGCAAGGTGCAGTCCGGTTTGCTCGGCGGGGATCGCTGGTTCACGGCGGATCTCGCACGCCAAACGGGCGCAGAGCCGCTGATCATCGCCGTGGGCTCCACCGCGTCCGCGAATGGCAAGGTGCGCGTGAATGGCACCCAGGTGCTCGGCATTGAAGAGGGCTTCTGGAAACTCAGCACGAGCGGCAAAGTCCCCGCGATGAAACGCAGCGAGGTGCTCGTCAACGCACCGCTGGCCCGCAAGCTCGGCATCAAGGTGGGCGACACCGTCATCGTGCGCCTGGAACGCCCGAGCGCCATCTCACGAGATGCGCCGCTGTCTGGCAGCACGAATCAAGACGTGTCCCTGCGCCGGCAGGTGGCGGGCATTGTCAGTGCGGAGGACTTCGGGGCCTTCCAGCTCATCGCCTCCCAGATCACACCGGACACGGTCTTTGTTGGGCTGGAAGACTTGCAGTTGCAGATCGAGATGGATGGGAAGGTGAATGCGGCGATGAGTTCACAGTTCTCAGTTCTTAGTGCTCAGTTGGATGAAACGAAGACGCTCGATGACCTGGGGCTGAAGCTGATCCGCGTGGCGGGGGCTCGGAAGGAGTGGGAACTCAACACGAGCCGTGTTTTCATGGATCACAGTCTGGCGGCAAAGCTGCTGGCGCGTGAAGGCAGCTATGGCGTGCTCACCTACCTGGTGAACGGGCTGAAGACGGCGAAGGGGGGGACGCCGTATTCGATGATCACGGCGGTGGATGCGGAGAAGCTGAAGAGTTCTCAGTTCGCAGTGCTCGGTTCTCAGTCTCTGAGCCCAGAGCCGACCGCCGCTGCCACGCCCGGAGGCATCGTCATCTCCCAATGGCTGGCGGATGACCAAAAGCTGGTCCTTGGCGATGACGTGGAGGTCTTTTACTTCGTGGTCGGGCTGGGGCGCGAGCTGAAGCAGCAGTCGGCCAAGTTCAAGGTGCGCGGCATTTTGCCCATGACGGACCCCGAGGTGACCCGCGCCTGGACGCCTGAGTTTCCCGGCGTGTCCGACGTGGACAACTGCCGCGACTGGGAGCCCGGCATCCCGATGGACATGAAGGCCATCCGCGACCAGGACGAGAAGTATTGGGACGACTACAAAGGCACTCCGAAGGGCTTCATCACCCTGGCCGAGGGGCAGAAGCTTTGGGCGAACCGCTTCGGCAATCTCACCGCCATTCGTTTCCCCGACAGCGGCCAGGATGAAGCAGCGCTGAAGAAAGAACTGCTCGGCCAACTGAAGCTCTCCGACATCGGCCTCGTGCCGCGCGACTTCAAGAAGGATGCCGACGCCGCCGCGAAGGGCAGCGTGGACTTTGGCGGACTCTTCATCGGCCTCAGCATGTTCCTCATCGCCGCCGCGCTGGTTTTTGCCGCGCTGCTCTTCCTTTTCACGCTTGAGCGCCGCGCCTCCCAGGTCGGGCTGCTGCTCGCCATCGGCTGGACGACGAAGCAGGTGCGCCGCACGTTGCTCGGTGAAGCGGGCGTCGTCGCCATCATCGGCAGCATCCTGGGTTTGGCCGGTGGGGCGATTTATACCAAGCTGGCGCTGGCCGGACTCCAGGGCGCGTGGTCGGGCGCGGCGCAGGGGCTGCCGCTTTTCTACTCCGCCAGCCTCGTCACGCAGATCGGCGCGGCCATCGGCTCCATCGTCATCGTGCTCGGCACCCTTTGGTGGGCCAGCCGGGCGATGTTCCGCAAGACTCCGCGCCAGCTCTGGAGCGGCGACGAATCCTCGACTGGCAAGGATGTCAGGCCGCCCGGCAAACTGCGCGCGGCCATGCCCTGGCTGCTGATCGCGCTCGCCATCGGGCTGCTCTTTGGGGCGAAGTCGGCCAAGGCACCGGAAGCGGTGGCTGGCATGTTCTTCGGCAGCGGCATGATGCTCATGATCGCCGGGCTGCTGCTGGCTGGCGCGTGGATGCGCCGGGATAGCGGCGTGCTGGCGCAGACGCTGGGGCAGATCGGCCTGCGGAATATCTCCCGCCGCCCCTCCCGCAGCCTCGCGGTGATCGGCATGATGGCGGGCGGCATCTTCCTGGTCACAGCGGTGAATGCCTTCCGCATGAGCGCGGGCGATGTCACGCAGCCCACGTCCGGCACGGGCGGCTTTGCCCTCATCGGCGAGTCTTCTCTGCCGATCTACGAAGACCTGAACACGAAGGCTGGCATCGAATCTTTTGGTTTGGACGAAGAGATCATGAAGGGCGTGAAGATCGTCCCCTTCCGCGTCCGCGAAGGTGATGACGCGAGCTGCCTGAACCTGAATCGTGCGCAGAAGCCGGTGCTCGTCGGCGTGAATCCCGCGCCGCTGACCGGGCGCTTCCGCTTCACCGGCAAAGCAGGCTGGGACGCGGTCAAGGAAGACAAGGCCGTGGCCGACCAAGCCACCGCGATGTGGGGCCTCGGCAAGGGCGTGGGCGACTCCGTGGACTATGCGAATGCCGCCGGAGAGACCATCCAGGTCACGCTTGGCGACCTCCTCGGCGGCTCCGTGCTGCAAGGGAAGATGATCACCAGCGAGGCCGCCTTTCTCAAAGCCTACCCCGATGCCGCTGGCTACCGCTTCTTCCTCATCGACGCCCCCGCCGCGAAGGTGGACGAAGTCAGCGCCCACCTCACCCGCCAGCTTGAGCAGCGCGGCTTGGCGCTGGAGCCCGCGAAGCAACGCCTGGAGACCTTCCTTTCCGTGCAAAACACCTACATCGGCATCTTCACCGTGCTCGGCGGACTCGGCGTGCTGCTCGGCACCGCAGGACTCGGCGTGCTCGTCGCCCGGCACGTGCTGGAGCGGCGCGGCGAGCTCGGCCTCATGCAGGCGCTCGGCTTCCTGCCCGGCGCCTTGAGAAAGCTCGTGCTCGGCGAACATGTCGCCCTTCTTGTCACCGGACTGCTGCTCGGCGTCATCAGCGCCCTGATCGCCGTCTGGCCCAGTGTCACCCAGGGCGGCGGGGATCTGCCCGTCGGCTTCCTCGGGGCATTGTTGCTCGGCGTGCTCGGCTTTGGCCTCTTCACCTGCTGGATCGCGGTGGCCAGTGCCGTGCGCGGCAATCTGCTGGAATCCATCCGCCGCGAGTAGGCCCATCTGTACCCTTTGCCCATCCCCCTCTTTCCCATGAAACCCCTCCTGCTCATCACCCTCGCCTTCAGCCTGACCTCCTGCACCAGCACCCTCATCAGTCACCGGATGAAGGCGGCTCAACGCAAGCTGCTCGAAACCCACCGACTCCAGCAGATCGGCCAATGGGACGAAGCCCAGGCCATGTCCGCCCGCCTCCAGAGCAGCGTCTCCA
>JBILPY010000078.1:0-12042 GCA_044373575.1 Prosthecobacter sp.
CTCGATACCGAGTGTCTCGACGAGTTCCTTCAGCTCGATGAGCAACTCGTTCGCTTCGTCGGACTTGCGACGATCAAAGTAGGCGCCGATGAGGAAGGCGCGCTGAACTAACTGGGGCTTTTCACGAATATCGAACATCGCCCACCATTACCGTGGGCGATGTCCTTGCCAAGCTATCAAAGGGAAAGCTCAGTTCGTGCCGAACGCACGACGCCAGGGTTCTTGGAAGGCGTTGCCGTAGTCTTCGGTGCCTTGTTTGATCAGGCGACCGTCAGCGCCGAAGAGGACGAAGTGCTCCTCCACATGGGCAAAGGTGCCGTAGTAGGGCACGTGGCGTTTCCAGTTCTGGTTTGCATAGCGCCAGACTTCACCCTCGGCGGTCTTTTTCGTGGAAGAGGGCTCACCCCACTTCGCCTGCACCTCGGCCTTCGTCATTCCAGGGGTGAGGGTGGTATCGGCTTCGCCAGAGGCGGCTGGCGCAGGCGGGGCAGCAGCCGTCGAGGCGGGGGTGGATTCGGAACTGGCGCACTGGCTGAGCAGCACTGCCGTGGCGGCGAGGGAGAGGAGGCGGAGGGTTTTCATAGGAAAGAGCCGCGATGCTGCCAAAGCGGCCATTTTGATGCAAGCCAACTTCTGCAAAACCCAAGCAAAGCTGGCTCGATGGCAACGGCGGCGCAGACTTCTGCGTCTTGAAGTGAATGGTTCGAGCGTATCCAATGTCTCACACGACCATGAAACTCACCCAGCTTGCAGTCTTTCTCGTGCTCAGCGCCACGCTGCGTGCCGAGCAGTGCCTCGTGATCGGCGACAGCCTCTCCAAGGAATACGAGGTCGAATTCCCCATCCTCTTCCGCAACAATCGGGAAGCCTGGGACTCACGGAACTGGATCGAAATCCTGGATCAGCATCGTGGAACTTGGTTTGATACCGGCAAGTGGAAGGGCTTTGCCGATCCGCGCATCCTCGGGCACGAGCACAACTGGGCCTTCCCCGGCTCAAGCACCGCACAGATCAAAAGCCAGCTCAACAACCGCTGGAACTTCTGGTGGACGCGTGATCTTCAAAGCCAGATCCGAGGCTCTGCCGAGCGTGTGGTCATCTTCGCCGGGGGGAATGACATCGACCGCTACTACCCCTCGATTTACAACGGCAAGGCCGCCGCACCCTACATCAATCCCATCCGGGACAACCTGAAGTGGATCGTCGATTACGTCCGCAAGGTGAAGGGCACCATCCCCATCGCGCTCGTCTCCGTGCCGCATGTGGGCTGCACGCCGGACATTCAGAGCGCGCATCCGACGGATGCAGTGAAAACGCAGCGCGTCACCGCAGCACTGGACTCGCTCAATGCCCAGCTTGCCCTCTTTGCGAAGCAACGCGGTATCGCCTTTGTGCCCGGTGTCTATGAGATGACGAAGTCCATGATCACCCAGCCGCTGACCATTGGCGGCTACTCTTTTATCAATGCCGCAGATGCTGATGCACGGCCCGAATACGTTTTTGCCGGTGATGGCTTCCACCCGAACACCAGTGCCCAGGCCAAGATCGCTCAACTGATCCTCGATGCCTTCGCGGCGAAGTATCCGCGCACGGTCATGACACCTCTCGGCGATGAGGAAATCCTCACGCAGGTGCTCGGTTTTCAGATCGCCGCACCTTGAGTCGGGTGGCTTGACACTGGCTCGGCGATTCGCTGAGATGCGCGGACTTCCTGACCATGCCGTCCACGACCAAATCCCATGCGCTCCCTGAAACGGTGCGGCTGGGCATGTCAATGGCCACCGGTCAGGGTTTCGATGAGATACCCGAGGAGCTGAAAAGTGGGGCGCGTTATGAAACCGGACACGAGATCGGCCATGGCGGCATGGGCGTGGTGATGAGTGCCCAGCAGCCTGCCATCCGGCGCCAGGTGGCCATGAAGGTCATGCTCGGCAGCGATGATGAAAACAGCCGGCTGCGTTTTATCGAGGAGGCACAGATCACCGGCCAGCTCCAGCATCCAAATATCGTGCCCGTACACGACCTCGCTCTCGATGAGCAGGGGAGGCCCTTTTACACAATGAAGCTCGTGCAGGGCATCACACTCCAGCGCGTGATCGACGGCCTCGCCAACCGTGAGCCTGCCATCGTCGCCGCGTACCCTCTCGCCACGCTGCTGACCATTTACCAAAAGGTCTGCGATGCCATCGCCTTCGCCCACAGCCGTGGCGTCATACATCGCGATCTGAAGCCCGCGAATCTCATGATCGGCGACTACGGTGAAGTACTCGTCATGGATTGGGGGCTCGCCCGGGTTCTCGGAGCGAAGGAGAGGGACGCCCCCACAGATGTCACCAGCGCCCGCCGCGATCTTTCCTACTGCTACGGCACGATTGAGGGCGTGCTGCTCGGCACCCCGCAGTACATGTCTCCCGAGCAATCTCGCGGCGAAACGGCGACGCTGGATGCGCGTAGCGACATCTTTGCTCTCGGGGCCATCCTGCACCAGATGCTCACCCTCCAGCCCGCCTTTGACGGCCCGGACAGCGAGACTATCCTAGATCACATCCGCAGCGGCAAGACAATGCCGCCTCACGAAGTCGCGCAGGTCAAAACGCTCCCGCATTGCCCGAACGGACTGGTGCCGCAGTCCCTCTCCGCCGTGGTCATGAAAGCGCTGCAAGTGAAGCGCGAGCGCCGCTACCCGAACGTCGAGGCGCTGCAAAAAGACATCGCCGCGTACCAAGGCGGCTTCGCGACGAGCGCGGAAGAGGCGGGGTGGTGGCGGCAGCTCACGCTCCTTGTGCGCCGACATCGCGCCGTCTCCATCGCCGTCGCTGCGAGCGTGCTGCTTCTCATCATCGTCTCCGCCACCTTCACGACCAAGGTCCTCGGCGAACGAAACCGCGCCGAGCAGGCCCTGGAGGACCTCCGCCGCACGGCCCCACGTCTCCTCGCCCTCGCTGAGAGTGAGTCGCTCGCCCAGCACTTCGACAGCGCCTTGGAGAAAACTGACGCCGCACTAGCTCTCGATCCCGGTTTGAAATCCGGCTACTGGCGGCGGGCATGGACACTCGCCGCCATGGATCGTTTTTCAGAGGCCGTCAAGGCGCTCCGCCTCGCTGCCGCTCAAGATCCAGCGAATCAATCTCTCGCCAGCATCCAACCCGCCTTCCAGGCGTTGGCGAAACAGGGTTCGGGTCCCTACCCGGCAGAGCACATCACCCCGCTGATGGAGTTCCTCGAAAGCGTCGGCGCGCGCGGGGAGGCCCTCAGTCTCACCCGGCATCTCAAACTCGACGGCGCGGCACGTTTTGCCCTCGTGGAAAAGCGCCTCAAAGAACTCGGCGTCAGCACCGAGGGCGCGGGTATCTCCGCCGGAGTCATCACGCTGAACACCAACCGCTCACCCATCACCTCACTGGATCACCTGCGCGGCCTGCCGCTCGACATTCTCTACATGGACGGCCACCGCGATTGGAGTGCGGAATCGCTTCAGGGTATGAAACTCGTCACCCTGCGCGCAAAGAGCAGCGGAGTCCGGGATCTCACCCCACTGCGTGGGATGGCCCTCACCTGGCTCGATGTCGAAGGCACGGACACCAGCGACCTCAGCCCGCTCTCCGCGATGCCGCTGAGGTTCATCGATCTCACTAAAACCCGCGTCGTCGATCTCACCCCGCTGCGTGGATTACCCCTCCAGGATCTGCACGTCGATGGCACCCCGCTCGCCAGTCTCGACGGCCTCGACCAGATGCCCCTGAAGCGGCTCGACATCACCGCTACCCGCATCACCAACCTGCGCAGCCTCGCCAAAAGCCGCCAGCTCCAGGAGCTCTACGCCAACAACACTTCCATCGCCGACCTCACCGGCCTGGAGGGCCTGCCTCTGCGCTCCCTCCACCTCATGTCCAGCCAGGTCAAAGACCTGTCCCCCCTCCGCGCCATGCCACTGGAGACTCTGAACCTCGCCCGCACTCCCGTCACCGATCTCGCCCCGCTCGCCGGAGTGCCGCTGAGACAGCTCAATCTCCTACTTTGCCGCCAGCTCAAGGACTTCCGCCCTCTGCTGCAAGTCACCACCCTCGAACGTCTCGCCACAAGCGCCTCCGCCGCACTGCTCGCCCCTTTGCGCCAGCATCCACGCCTCAGCCATATCGACTATAATGACCACGGCTACCGCCCCGTGGCAGAGGTCTGGGCAGAGCTCGATGCCAAAGCAAAGCGGAAGTAAGTTTCCACGCCTTGCCCCGGCTCCATCGCCGACTAGTCTGCTCCCCGCCCATGGCAGACAACTTCGTCCATCTTCACGTCCATTCCGATTACTCCCTGCTCGACGGGGCATGCCGGATCGATGACCTCGTGAAGCGGACTCAGAAGCTGAAAATGCCCGCCGTGGCCGTCACGGACCATGGCAATCTCTACGGGGCCATCGACTTCTACATGTCGGCTCTCAAAACGAAACCGAAGCTCAAAAAGGGCGAGGAAGCCACCGCCGAGCAGCTTGAGAAAATCGTGAAGCCCATCCTCGGCTGCGAGGTCTATCTGGCCCCCGGCCCCATGCGGGAAATGAAGGAGATCACGGGCCGCAAACGCTCCTCCCACCTTACACTCCTGGCTGAAAACAACGAGGGCTACGAGAACCTCTCCAAGATCGTCACGGAGGCGCATCTCTTCGGAAACTGGCATGAGCCGCGCATGGATAAGGACCTCCTGCGCCAGCACAGCAAGGGCCTCATCTGTCTGAGCGGTGACATCAATGGCGAGATCAACCAGCTCCTACTCACCGACCGTCCCGACGAGGCGGAGCGGAGTCTGCGCGAGTTCGTGGACATCTTCGGGACGGACAATTTCTATCTCGAGCTGCAAAACCACGGCATGGAGCAGCAGCGCACAGTGACAAAGCAGCTCCTCGAATGGGGCAAAAGCTACGGGCTGAAGACCGTCGCCACGAACGATGTGCATTTCATGAACCGTGAGGATCATGAGAGCCACGATCTACTCATCTGCATCGGCACTGGCGCGAGCGTGCATGACCAGAACCGCGTCACCTACTCCCCCGAGGTTTATTTCAAAACCGCCGAGGAGATGCGCGCCCTCTTCGCTGAGCTACCCGAAGCCTGCGATGCCACGCTCGAGATCGCGGAGAAGTGCAATCTGAACATCCGGCTCGATGCCACCAGCATCGACCGCTACCCGCTCTACAACCCCGAAGACGGCAGTGATCGCAGTGGCTACCTGCTGCATCTTTGTGAAGAAGGTCTCATCAAGCGCTACGGGCGTGATCGCGCGCTCAATGACGAAGAGCTGCGCAAGCGCATGAACTACGAGCTGGCGCTGCTGAATGAAAAGAACTTCACCAGCTACTTCCTCATCGTCTGGGATTTTATTAATTGGGCCAAAGAGCACGGCATTCCCGTCGGTCCAGGTCGTGGATCGGCGGCAGGTTCGCTCGTCGCCTATGTGCTGGAGATCACGGACATCGACCCGTTGCGCTTCGAGCTCGTGTTTGAGCGATTCCTGAATCCTGAGCGTGTCAGCCCTCCCGATATCGACATCGATTTCTGCCAGACACGCCGGCCCGAGGTCATCGAGTATGTTCGGCAAAAATACGGTGAGCTGAGCGTGAGCCACATCATCACCTTTGGCACCATGGGTGCGAAGAGCGTCATCCGTGACGTGGGTCGCGTGCTCGGCTGGGGTTACAACGACGCGGATCGTCTTTCCAAGATGATCCCCGATGAGCTGAACATCGACCTCAAGGACGCCGTCGAGAAGAATCCCGAGCTGAAAAAGCTCATCGAAGACGACAGCGGCACGCAAGAGCTCTGGCGGCACGCCACCTTCCTGGAAGGCTGCACACGCGGCACCGGCATCCACGCGGCGGGCATCGTCATCGGAGACAAACCGCTCTCTACCTTCATCGCCCTGACCCGTGGCAAGGAGGAGGAAATCGTCACCCAGTTCGCCATGAAGCCGCTCACCGAGCTGGGCATGTTGAAGATGGACTTCCTCGGCTTGAAGACGCTCACCGTCATTCACGAGGCCGAGCAGTGGATTCAAAAGCGTGTCCATGGCTTCCGATCCTCCGAAGCACCGCTCGATGATCTGAAGACCTTCGAGATGATCCAGCGCGGTGAGACAGTGGCTGTCGTCCAGATGGAGTCTGGTGGCATGGTCAATACGTGCAAGCAGCTCGGCCCGGACAAGATCGAGGAAATCATCGCTATTCTCGCCCTGTATCGACCAGGGCCCATGCAGTTCATCCCCGACTTCATCGCGCGTAAAAAAGGCCTGGAGAAGGTCGAGTATCCACACCCGCTGCTGGAAAGGATCGCCAAGGAAACCTACGGCATTTTGGTCTATCAGGAGCAGGTGCAGCAGGCCGCAAACTTGCTCGCCGGCTTCAGCCTCGGTCAGGCGGATTTGCTCCGCCGAGCCATGGGGAAAAAGGACATGCAAGAGATGGCGAAGCAGCGACTCGTCTTCGTGGAAGGCTGTGAAAAGACCAACGGCATCGGCACCAAGCAGGCGAACGAAATCTTCGACTTGCTGGAGAAGTTCGCTCAATACGGCTTCAACAAATCCCACTCCGCCGCCTACGGGATCGTCACCTATCGCACCGCCTATCTGAAGGCGAATTTCCCGGTCGAGTTCATGACTGGCGTGCTCAGTCTGGAGGTCAGCAACACCGAAAAGATCGCCAACTTCGTCAGCGAGTGCCAGCGCATGGGCATCACCATCCTGCCGCCGGACGTGAACAAGAGCCTGCTCGTCTTTGCCCCCGAGCGCACCAAGGGTGCCGACACCCCGCCCGGCGTGCCAAATGCCATCCGCTACGGACTGGCCGCCGTCAAAAACGTCGGTGAAGGCGCCATGGCAGCCGCCATCGAAGAGCGCAAAAATGGCGAGTTCAAAAACCTCGAAGACTTCTGCTCACGCATCGACACCAAGTCCGTGAACAAGAAGACCCTGGAGTCTCTCGTGAAGGCTGGAGCCTTCGACTTCGCGAAGGAAGATCGCGCCGCCATGTTTGCGCGGATCGATCAGGCTCTCTCCAGCGCCTCTTCGATGCAGAAGGATCTCAAATCGGGACAGGGCGGACTATTTGATGCCATCGAGATGGCCCCGAAAAGGCGCAGTGCCAAAGCCCAGGAAGTCAGCATCACCCCCTGGACTGCCACCGAGACCCTCGACTTCGAAAAAGAGCTGCTCGGCTTCTACGTCAGCGGCCATCCGCTCGATGACTTTCGCGGTCACTTCGACTCCACGAAGATCACCAAGATCATCGCCATCAACGAAGTCGATACCGCGCAGAAGCCGCAGACCATTTTCATCGTCGGCATCGTCAATACCATGTCCGTGAAGTACTCGAAGAAGGACAATCGACCCTTCGCCACCTTCACCTTCGAAGATTTCACCGGCCAGATCGAGATGATGGCCTGGAGCGAGGAGTACGAGAAATTCAAAGACCTGCTCCAGCCCGGCCAAGTGCTCGGCCTTCGCTGCCGCTGCATGAAGGACCAGCGCACCGAAGGCAACCGCGTCACCATGAGCGATGCCAAAGAGCTCAAGCCTAAAAAAGCCCGCGACCCCAACGCCGCCACCAGCGTCGCCGAAAAGCCCATCGCCCCGCCCGCGCCGCCAAAGCCCCTGCTTCTCCGCCTCGACAGCAAGCGCCACAGCCAGATCGACCTCGACCGCATCCACGAAGTCCTCCTCAACCACCCCGGCGACCTCCCCGTCATCTTCGAGTTCGCCTACAACGGCAGCAGCAAAGTCCGCCTCGAAGTCGCCGAAGAGTTCCGCATCAGCCAGACCAAAGACCTCATCCAGCAGTTGATGATCTGGATGTGATTCTAGCTAAGGCACCTCGACACGATAAAAGCGCCTTTCTGTTCCAGTGGCAGTTGTATCTGTCCAGGTCGTGGCGGTGCTGGTGGCAGTGAGGGTGACGGTGGTCCAGGTTTGCAAGTCGGGGCTATGCTGCACCCGATACTGCCTGCCGATGACGGAGGGGAACTGCACGGTGGGGCCGGTGACGTTGGTGGTGATTTCGGCGCGAGGGCCGGTGCCGGGGTCGGTATCGCTGGTGCCGAAGGCGGCTTCTTCGTCGGCCCAGAAGCCGTCGCCATCGAGATCGGCGTGGAGCTTGAATTCATCGACAAAACCGGAGTCGAGGCCGCTGCGGACGAAGTCGTCTTTGATGTAAGCCCATTTTAAAGTGTGGGTGCCTGCGGGGATGATAAACTCTTTCAGCGTCCAACCGACCTCGCCGCTGATGGCGGCCTGCTCGACGTCGTCGATGTAGAAGCGCAGGTAGTCATAGTCTGCCTCTGAGGAGATGCCCCAGTAGAAGGTCGCCTTGGCCGGGCCGGTGACCTGGGTGCTCATGACGCTGTCCTGGAGGTCGCCGATCTCGCCGCTACGCGCGGCATCGCTGCCATCATGGGAGTAGAGCGCCTGTGGCCGCCAAGCGAGATCGCCTGAGGAGGTGATGACTTGGGCTGGCGCATCAATGGCCGCCGCCAGACCTTCGGCGACGGAGCCGACGATGAGCGTCAGCGTTGCCGAGCCTGTGCCGAAGTCGTTCGTGGCATCAAGAGTGATTGTGTGGGTGCCGATGACCGCGGTGCTGCCGTAAATGAGGCCCGTGGTGGTGGAGATCAAAAGCCCCGCCGGCAAGCCCGTGGCAGCGTAACTGGTTGGGGCATTGGTGGCGGCGACTTGATAGCGCACGGCAGCATTCTCATAGGCATTCACGGTGCCTCCCGTGACGACGGGTGAGGTGGTGATGGGCGTCAGCGTCATCTCGTCCACCCAGCCAGCATCCTCCCCGGCCACCACGGCCTCGTCTTTGAGATAATAGATGTCCACGTTGTGCGTGCCGGGCCCGATGTCCTGCGTGACCTGGGTCCAGTCCACCTCGCCGGTGATATAGGCTTTGACGTAACCATCCACAGTGAGCACGAGGTAGTCGAAGTTCGCCTCGGAAGAAACCTTCCACTGGTAGCTCAGTCGCGTGGGACCCACGACGGTGAATTCCATGCCGGAGTATTCCTCATGGACCACCGGAGCACTCTGCGCGGCATCCACGCCATCGTGACTGATGGTGGCTTGGCTGAACCAGTCGCCATAACCAAATGGAACGATCTTTAATGACGTGGGCTGCTCCACGGCATCTGACAGAGCGGGATCGGCGGGCAAGATGTAAATAAGGGCATTCTCGAGTGTGGAACCCGTGGCATTTGTGGCGATCAATACAGTGTTATAATCACGAACCAACGAAGTTGTTCCAGTGATCAGCCCCGTGCTGCTGTTCATCGTCAGACCCGGAGGCAGACCGAAGTGACCGAAGCTGGTGGCGAAGTTTGAAGCAGTGATTTGGTGGCGCAGCTCCGCGCCCTCGCGCCCCACAATGATGAGGTTGGAGGTGATGACTGGCGCTGGCAGGCCGCCGGTGGGCACGGCCCCGTGGAAGGTGATGCTGGCTTCGTCCAGCGTGCCGAAGTCGGCGAGATCGGTGTCATAGACTTGCAGCTTCCATTCACCCTCGGAACGCTCGCCCCAGAAGTGCGTGCTCATGAAGGTCCAGTCGATGTTCGCCCCGGTGTCATTGCCACGAGCCCGTGCCAGCCGCACACTGACGCCGCTGGGGGAGGTGAGCCACCATTCGAGCTGACCGCGGTGAGGATGCGTGGCCTTCACGCTGACGGTCACCTGCTCCAGGCGCTGGCTATTTTCGGTACTGACCGTGAAGCTGTGTGTGAGACCAGCGCTGCCACCATCTGGGATGGACAAAGCTAGGCTCGTGGAGCTCTGCGAGCGTGTCTCGCGTGCAGGCAGATTTGTCCAAGTGGTGGCCATCGTCGTGGCAGCCTGGGCATTCACTAGGCCTGCGCCGTAGCGATGATGAAAGTCAAAGCCTGCGCCATTCGTCACCCAGCCGCCGTCATTGGGATCGTTCGTCATGGCAGTGCGCATGAGGATCTCCTGCACATCACGATAACCTAGATTTGGATTGGCCTGAAGCATCAGCGCCACGACTCCAGCCACGGCGGGTGTGGCCGATGAAGTGCCGCCGAAGCTGTTCGTGTAGTCGCCATTGGTGAAGTCACTGCCAGTGCCCGCATTGTAGCCTGTGCTGCCTGTGATGTCCGTCGTCGTCACGCCCTGCGAGCCACCATTGGAAGGTGCGCAGACGAGGATGTTCGCCCCGGGCTCGCTGTAGGGCGCCGCTTCGCCATCATCGCCGATGGCAGCCACGGCGATGGCATAAGGCGATGCTGCCCAGCCATCGTAGTTCGAGTCATCGCCATTGTAGTTGCCATTGCCACCCGCCCAGAGAAACACCGTGCCTTTGCCACCGCGCCCGAGCGTCACCGCCTCTGCCAAAGCCGCGACGCTGAGAGGTCCAGGCCCGCCGTAACCATAAGCACTGTCCGATGGCCCCCAACTGCTGCTCTTCACATCGATGATGTCTTTTTTGAAGGCAAAAGCATCCGCCTCGTCCGCATCCGTCGTAGGCGCGGCAATCAGACGCAGACCCACGAGAGTCGCCTCGGGTGCCACACCGGTGACGCCGATGCCGTTGTTGCCACGAGCGGCAGCCACACCCGCGCAGGCCGTTCCGTGGAAGTCACCCGTGCCGGGAGTTGGGTCATCATCGAGATTATTGAAGTCGCGGTCGTTGATCGTATCGGCATTGGTCAGCAGGTCGGGATGAGAGACCTGCAAGC
Source organism: Prosthecobacter sp. (assembly GCA_044373575.1). GTDB lineage: Bacteria > Verrucomicrobiota > Verrucomicrobiia > Verrucomicrobiales > Verrucomicrobiaceae > Prosthecobacter. Next base: position 10,719 of record JBILPY010000078.1, read on the forward strand.
CGTCGTCCAGAATGCCGATGCGAATGCCGGTGCCTCGATAGCTGTCCCAGGTGGACACCACTTTCAGGTCGATGCCTGCCACCGCTTGGTTTTGACCGGTGTTTTGCAGATGCCACTGGTAGCCAGTATTCGCGGCGTTGTGCGCAAAGAAAGGATCATCAGGCACGAAGCGGTGCTGCATCTGTCTAGCAAGCATGGGCTCCGCCGAGCGAACGCCAGGAAGCCGCATCAATCGTTTGGCTCCGTCCACGGCGGCAGTGGCACCTCCAGTGAACTCGACCACCGCATACTTGCCGCGAGCCTGTGCCTTCGCGACGCCAGCCAACTGCGAGAGATTGGCGGCGCTCGTGCCATTCAGCTCCACGAGCACCTTCTTCGTCAGCCAACGCCGGTTCGCCTCATCCTGCGGTGCATCCTTTTCATAGAGCACCCACTCGCCCTTCGTGCCGAGTTCATTTGGCGAGCGGACAAAAGATCTGCCGCCCACAGTGATCTGCCCATGCGCGAGTGATGTGGCAAAGAGCAGCGTAATGAAGATCCAGCGTGTCATGGTCGGTATCCGAAAGGCGGCGAATCATGACACACTGATCAAAAAGGGCGAACCAGGGAAGCGCTTATTTCTTCCCCTTCGTTGCCGCCGCCGTGAACCAATCGCCGCCGCCACCTCCTCCGAATGGATTACCCATACCACCGCCTGACGAGCGACCACCAGCTTGACCACTTTGACCAAAGCTGGGGCGGCCTTGACCACCGCCACCACCCGCAGGTGCTCCAGCCGGACGCCCGCCACCCTGCTTCTTCTCGAAGTCAGGTTTCGACTTGAGGCTAAGCGCGATGCGCTTCCGCTGGATGTCCACTTCCATCACTGTCGCCATCACTCGCTGGCCGACTTTCACCGCCTCAGCAGCATCTTTGACGAAGCTGTCACTGAGCTGGCTGACGTGCGCGAGACCGTCCTGATGCACGCCGATGTCGATGAAGGCTCCGAAGGCCGTGACGTTTGTGATCACACCGGGCAGCTTCATGCCCACTTGGAGATCCTTCATGTCATTCACGCCTTCGGCGAATTTGAAGATCTCGAACTGCTTGCGCGGATCGCGGCCCGGCTTCGCCAGCTCGCTCATGATGTCTTGCAGCGTCGGCAGACCGACATCGGTGCTGACATATTTTTTAAGCTCGATCTTCTGACGCAGTTCGGGCTTCTGCATGAGATCGGCGACGGTGCAGCCGAGGTCAGCGGCCATCTTTTCCACCAGCGGATAGCGTTCAGGATGCACGGCGCTGGAGTCCAACGGATGCCCAGCATCGCGGATGCGCAGGAAGC
>JBILPY010000515.1:0-3703 GCA_044373575.1 Prosthecobacter sp.
ACCATCACGACATTGCCCGCCATGAGATTCGGGGCTGCAAATCGTGCGAGTTGGTAATACGGAAAGTTCCAAGGCTGGACGCCAAAGATGATGCCCAAAGGAGCGCTTTCGACCACCGCTTCACCTGAACTCGGTTTCAACTGCTCGGGTGCGAGGAAACGCTCCGCATGGGTCGCGTAATAGTCGAGAATGTCCGCGCTGAGCATCACCTCGCCGACCGACTCCGCGAACAGTTTGCCCATTTCCAACGTCATCGGACGCGCGAACTCCTCCGCGCGCTCACGCATGATGCCAGCAGCCTTCGAGACGATGCCGGCCCGCTCTGCAAAGCTCAGCTTTCGCCAAGCATCAAAACACGTCGCCGCAGTGGCGATCGATGTATCAAGTTGCTGATCGGTGTGCTCGACGAAACTCTTCACAAGCTCGCCGTTGAATGGATTAATGCTTTGGTAACTCATGGTGCGCAGAGTGTCGATGCACTGTCGCCGTGGCGATGGGGTGTAACCCGACTCATTCATGCCGCAGCGCATCAATCGGATTCAGCTTCGCGGCCCGGCGTGCCGGTGTGTAGCCAAACAGCACGCCGACAATGGCCGAAAAGGCGAAAGCGATCACGTTGATCTGTGTGTTGAAGTTAAACGGCACCTTGATGACCTGCGCGAGGCCGTAGCAGAGACCCAAAGCGATCAGGATGCCCACGATGCCGCCGATGCAGGACAGCGTGACGGCTTCGACGAGGAACTGTAGCAGCACCTCGCTCGCGGTGGCGCCGATGGCGAGGCGGATGCCGATCTCGTGCGTGCGCTCGGTCACGGAGACGAGCATGATGTTCATGATGCCGATGCCACCGACCAGTAGCGACACCCCTGCCACCGCCGCGAGCAGCATGGTCATGAGCTGCGTCGTGGAGCCGAGTGTCTCGGCGATCTGGCGGGTGTCGAAGATGTTGAAGTCGTTGTCCTGATTACTTTGCAAATTTCGCCGCTGGCGCATGATCTGGGTGATCTCGGCGATCAGCGCGAGGCTGTCCGTGCCTTCCACGGCGGAGATGGAGATTTGATTGATGTCGTGCGACGACGTTTTGCCGATCAGCCGACGTTGCAGCGAGGAAAGCGGCATGATGATGGTGTCATCCTGATCGCCCATGCCCGCCTGGCCTTTCGTCGCCAGCAGCCCGATAACTTCGCACGAGGCACGTCCGATGCGAATGCTGGCCCCGATGGGATTCTCCGTGCCAAACAGCTCCACCCGCACCGTGTTGCCGATCACGCACACCGCGCTGCCGGAGCGCAAATCCGCCTCCGTGAAGAGCCGCCCTTCCGCGAGGCTCCACTTGTTGATTTGGAAATAGATCGGCGTGGTGCCGGTGATCGTGCTGGCACGTGCATTGCCGAGGTAGATCGTGCTCAGCGAGGCCGTGCGCACCGGCGCGATGGCGGCGATGCTCGCGATCTGCTCACCGAGCGTTTCCGCATCTCTCTCAGTGAAACTCGGCACGCCCGCCGATGAGCCTCGTTGACCAAAACCCGCTCCAGGTCGCAGCGTGAGCAGATTGCTCCCCAGGCTGGAAATCTGCGCCTTCACCGCCAGCGTGGCTCCTTCGCCCAGCGTGACCATGGTGATGATCGACGCCACACCGATGAAGATGCCCAACACGGTCAAAAAGGCCCGCGTGAGGTTCCGGCCGATCTCCCGCACGGCGATGGCAAAAGCGTTCCAGATCATGGCGAGGTGGAATCGGATTCGACGAGGCCGTCTTTGATCACCACGCGTCGTTTGGCACACGCCGCCACGTTTTCATCATGCGTGACCATCAGCACCGTGATGCCGCGGTCCACATTCAGTCGTGTGAGGATCTCGATGATGTCCCGCGTCGTCACCGAGTCGAGATTGCCCGTCGGTTCATCGGCAAACAGCGTGCTTGGCTCCGTCACGATGGCCCGGGCGATCGCCACGCGCTGCTGCTGTCCGCCAGAAAGCTCGCCCGGCGTGCTGGAAAGCTTCGTCGGCAGTCCCACCGCCGTCAGCGCCGCCGTGGCCTTCTCATGCCGATCCTTCCGCGACATGCCGCGATACAGCAACGGCAGCTCCACATTCTCCAGCGCACTCGTCCGTGCCAGTAGGTTGAACCCCTGAAAAATGAACCCCAGCGCATACCGCCGCAGCAGCGACCGCTGATCCGCATCCAGCGTCTCCACCGCGATGCCTTCATACCGGTAATGCCCACTCGTCGGCGTATCCAGACACCCCAGCACATTCATCAACGTCGATTTCCCTGACCCACTCGGCCCCATGATCACCACAAACTCCCCCTTCCGAATCGTCAAATCGATCCCCTTCAACGCCTGAAACGCCGCATCCCCCAGCCCGTAGGTCTTCGTCAGCCCTTTCAGTTCGATGAGAGGTGCTTCACTCATGATGCAGGTGTATTATTGCGGAGGATGACCAGCATTCCCTCCACCAAACCTTCCCCAGACACCTCCGTGTATAGTCCATCCGTGAGGCCGGTCTTGATGGGGAGCGGCTCGGCTTTGCCGTCGCGGAGGATGTAGAGGTGGGCGGCGGGTTTGGTTTTGTCGTCTTTGTCGCTGGCTTCGGGGCGGCTGCGGTTGCGGGTGGGCATGGGGATGAGGCTTTGGACGAAGGACTTTTTCGCGGGCCCGGTTTTGGCGGCGGTGGCGGGATTGAAGCGTAACGCGGCAGTGGGAACGCGGAAGACGTTCTTGCTCGCGGCGACGCCGATGTCGGCGGTGGCGGTCATGCCGGGGCGCAGGCTGAGATCGTCGTTGCTGACATCGAGGTCGGCTTCGTAGGTGACGACGTTTTGCGTGACGGCGGAGCCGTAGGACACGACGGAAACGACGGCGCTGTAACTTCGGTCCGGCCACGCATCGACGGTGAAGGTGGCCTTCTGCCCTTTCTCGACGCGACCGATGTCGGCCTCGGCGATAGTGACTTTCAATATCATGCGCTCCAGCTTCTCGGCGATGACGAACAATTGCGGCGCGGTGAAACTCGCGGCGACGGTCTGGCCGGGCTCGATGCTGCGCTTGAGCACGATGCCGTCGATGGGCGATTTGATGATGGCGCGGCCGAGATCGTTCTCGTTGATGCGCACCTGGGCCTCGGCGGTGCCGACTCCGGCCTGCGTATTGAGAAGATCGGCCTTCGCACGCTCGGCAGTGGCGATGGCGGTGTCGATGATGGCTTTGGAGGGCACTTTGCCTCCGCTGATGCGCTGAAGTTCCTGCTGGCGTGTGAGCAGCGCGGCGCTTTCCTTCACCGTGGCCTCGGCGAGCGTGACACGAGCCTGCGCGGCTCGCACGGCGGCGCGGTTGCTCTCGGTTTGTTGCAAAAGCTTGCTGGTGTCGAGCTTGGCGAGCTGCTGGCCTTTGGTGACGCGGTCGTTGATGTCGGCATTCACTTCGAGCGTGATGCCGGAAAGCTCGCTGCCGACGGTGACTTCGTTCGTCGGCTCCAGATTACCCGTGGCGGTGATGCTGAGGAAGACATCGCCAAGCGTGAGTGGCTCGGTCACATAGAGCGGCACTTGTTGTTTGGCCTTTTCGACGCGGCTGCGCCAAAACCAGCCGCCCAGGCCGAGCGCGATGATGATGAGGCCGAGGATGGCGTTGCGTTTGAAGTGCCCCTTGGATCCGCTGGCCTGGATGGCTTTGGCGAGATCAGCTGGGGCCAGTGGCGT
>JBILPY010000514.1:0-3703 GCA_044373575.1 Prosthecobacter sp.
GCTGCTGAAGAACCAGCCCAGCGGCGCGCTGCTGCGCGTGAAGATCATCGCCCTGAACGGCAGCCTGGAAGCCACGACGGGCCCGGTGGCGGAGATCGTGGTGATCTGAGACGGCGGTGGGTGACCCCCAGAGCGGCATCGGGGCATAACGAAAGCCTCGGGTGGCCTCGCCGCCAGCGGGCTTTACTTCACCTCGGCGGGCCGCTTGGGCTTGATGCGGGACCACTCTGCTTTCTGCTCCGGCGTCAGATCCTGATCGATCTCCGTCGTGGTGCGGTCGAGGATGTCCCAGATGCTGCGCATGGCGGAGGCTTTGAAGGTGATGAGCTCGGAGATGGCGGTATCGATTTTGGCTTCGAGTTTCGGGAGTTGCTCGGGCGTAGGTTCGAGCTTTTTCAGGTGATTCATGGCCGCCCATTTCATGAACTCGGGCTGCTCAGTCTTCTTTTTCCAGGCCTGATGCGCCAGGATGCCGAACACGAAACCGATGCCGAGGCAGAAGCCGACGAGCAGGGTCATGAGGCAGCCGGCTTTGAAGCGACGTGAGAGGATCATGGCAGCAGAAGTTTGGGGGAAAGCGGTGCATCGACCCACGATGGCGCGAGCGACGAACCCGCTGGGGGTGAGCGGCGAACCCGATGGGTAGAAGAACTGAATTGGCGATTCTAGTTCGTGGCTTGGTCACAGGATCACCCCAACACGGCTCTGCCGACGATCTGATTTGGCCGGCGAGAGGTCCGGGCACCCCTGCATGCTGCCGAAGGCCGGAGTGAATCATTTCAGCCCAGATTCAGATGGAAGCAGCTACGGTTACTGCATCATCGCCTGCGGGGTGTCCTCTTTAAAGACGAAGGGGCGCAGCTCGGCAAAGCGGGGCGAGCGCAGGAAGGGATCTTCATCCAGCGTCCTTTCGGCGAGCTGCCGGGCGATGCGGACGAGCCGGGTGTCGGCCAGCAGCTCGGCGAACTTCAGCGGTGCCTGACCACTCTGCGCCTTGCCCAGGACATCGCCGGGGCCGCGTCGTTTGAGGTCTTCTTCGGAGATGAGGAAGCCGTCGGTGGTCTCTTCCATGATGGCGAGGCGGCTCTTCGCCTCCTCTTCTTTATCAGGCACGAAAAGCACGCAGTAGGAGGTGTGCTCGCCACGCCCGATGCGTCCTCGGAGCTGATGGAGCTGAGCGAGCCCGTAGCGCTCGGCATGGTGGACATACATGACCGTGGCATTCGGCACATCCACACCGACCTCGATCACGGTGGTGCTGACGAGCACGTCGAGCTTCGCGGCGCGGAAATCGCGCATGACGAGATCTTTCTCCTCCGCGCTGAGTTTGCCGTGCAGCAGGCCGACACTGAAGTTCGGCAGCAGCTTGCACCATTCCTCGTAGCCTTTCTTCGCGGCGGTGACATCGAGCTTCTCCGACTCCTCGATCAGCGGATACACAAGGTAGGCCTGACGCCCTTCATCGAGCTGCTCGCGCAGGAACTTCGCCGCATCCGCCTGCTTCGAGGACGGGCGAACCTTGGTGATGATCTTCCCGCGTTCTTTCGGGCGTTCGTCGATGGTGGAGACATCGAGGTCGCCGTAGATCGTCAGCGTCAACGTGCGCGGGATGGGCGTGGCGGTCATCACCAGCACGTCGGGCGTGTTGCCTTTCTGGATCAACTTCGCCCGCTGAGCCACGCCAAATTTGTGCTGCTCATCGATCACCACGAGCCCGAGGTTCTTCACCAGATCCGCATCATGCAGCAGCGCGTGCGTGCCGATGAGGATCTGATTGTTGTTCGACATCTTCCCCGTCAAAAGCTCCACGCCTCCTTCCTCCGCACGCGTTCCCGTGCGCAGCGCCACATTAAGGCCCAGCGGCTCCAGCCACTTGCGCGCGGTTAGGAAATGCTGCTCAGCGAGGATCTGCGTCGGGGCCATCAGCGCGGCTTGTTTGCCTGCTTCCACAGCCCCCAGCATCGCGGCAAAAGCCACCACGGTTTTGCCGCTGCCGACATCGCCATGCAGCAGGCGATTCATCGGGGCATTGCTCGCCATGTCGCGCTGGATTTCCTCCAGCGAGCGCTTCTGTGCGCCAGTCATTTCAAAGGGCAGCGCCTTCTCAAAATCCTGCACCAGCGGCCCCGCCACATGCGAGTGTCCACCCGACTCCAGCACGGCCCGGCGTCGCCGCACGACGCCGAGTTGATAGCCATAAAACTCCTCCAGCGCGAGGTAGCGACGTGCCTTCTCCAGATCCTCCATCGTCGCCGCGAAGTGTACCGCCTTCAGCGCCCGTGCTCGATTCCAGCCCGCGAACTCGCCCGCCTCGCTCGGCTTCGGCAGCATATCGGAGGCGAAGTCGTCGCCGAGGTGCTGCACCACATGCCACGCCGCCGTGCGCAGCGTTTTCTGTGTCACGCCTGCCTTCAGCCGATACACCGGCGTGATGCGACCCGAGTGGATCGTCGTCGTGCCTTCCTCCTCCAGCACTTCATACTCGGGATGATCCATCGAGAGCCGCCCTTTGAACTCCTTGATCTTCCCATAAACAATCAGCCGCTGCCCCTCCGCGATCACGCGGCTCATGAACGGCATGGACCACCAACGAAGCGTCAGCAGTTGCCCCATGGATGCTCCGCCCGAGGGCTCCACCTGCGCTTCGAACATCCCACCGCGCCCACCGAAGAACTTGTTGCCCGTCTTTGTCACCAGCACTTGATGGCAAACGGGCAGCTCGCTGACCTGAAATGAAATCGCGTCATCCCGCGTGCGGTCTTCATGCCGGAAAGGCAGCCATGAGATCACATCGCGCACCGTCGTGACGCCTTCCTTCTCCAAAGTCTTCACCATCCGCGAGGGCAGGTCGGGGACGGTGTTGAGTGGTGAATCGAGAGTCAGAGGCATGGCGGGATGAAAAGTGAGCAGTGCTCAGTTCTCAGTGCTTAGTTCAAGTCTTGAAGTTGCCAAAGAACAAGGATTGAATCCTGTCATCCCATGAAAACCGGTCTCCTCCTCGATCCTCTTTACGCCGACCATGATCCCGGTCCCGGCCATCCCGAGTGCCCCCAGCGCTACACCGCCATCATGAAGGCGCTCAGTGCCTCTGATCTGCTGCCCAAGCTGTCCTCCATCCCCAGTCGCGCAGCGGAGATGCCGGAGATCGAGCGCTGCCATCCGCGTCGTTACATCGAGCTTGCCCGCGATGAAGTCGCCGCCGGGCTGGATGCTTTGAGCACTGGCGATACAAACATCTGCCCGAAGAGCTACGACATCGCCACCCGCGCCGTGGGTGGTGTTCTGAATGCGGTGGATGCAGTCATGTCGGGCAAACTCACCCGCGCCTTCTGTGCCGTGCGTCCACCGGGCCATCATGCGCGTCCCAGTCAGGGCATGGGCTTCTGCCTCTTCAACAACATCTCTCTCGGTGCCCGCCATGCCCAAAAGCAGCACGGAGCGGCGAAGGTGGTCATCGTCGATTGGGATGTGCATCACGGCAACGGCACGCAGGACATCTTCTATGAGGATGGCAGCGTCTTCTTTGCCAGCACGCATCAGAGCCCGTGGTATCCCTTCACCGGTCATGCGGAGGAAACCGGCGCGGGCAAAGGCAAGGGCAGCACCATGAATTTCCCTTTGCCCGCTGGCACGGGCATGAAGCAGATCGGCGAGGCTTTTGAAACCAAGCTCCTGCCCGCCATCGCCACCTTCAAACCCGACC
>JBILPY010000516.1:0-3699 GCA_044373575.1 Prosthecobacter sp.
GTCGGAGCGGTGGCTCCCGTGATGGTGCCGCCGTTGGGTTTGTTGCCATCCGCGAGGTCGATCCCCTCCCGCCGCCACTGGTAGCTCAATCCGGGACCACGAGCATTGGTGAATAGACTCAACATGGCTCCTTGATTCGCGACACCCGTGGTATTCTGCGGGCCGACGACCCCCACGAGGATGGGATCGGAGACATCCGTGCCACCGGCATTGGCGACGGTGACTCGGTAGGTTCCGGCCAGGCCTGTGGTAAGGGCGGGGATGTAGAGGTCAGCGGCACTGCCGCCGAGGTTCGAGCCATCGCGTGACCAAATGTAGGCAAGGTGCCCGCCGCCGGTGGCCGTGGCAGTCATGCTGAGCGGATCACCACTGCGGAGCAAGAGCGGGCCGGCAGTGTTGGAAGTAAGCTGAGGCGCGGAGGCGTCTGTGCCGAAGAGGGTGAGTGTGGCGGAGTGGTAAAAGCCGACGTCCGTGCTGGTCAGGTCTTTGATGGTGAGAGTCCACAGTCCAGCCCCGGCCTCGCCCCAGTGGCGGACGCTGCTGAAGACCCAGTCGTCGTAATTCAGTCCATCGTCCGTGATTTCTTTGCTGGCGAGTGTGCTGACGGTGCCGCTGGGAGAGCGCAGTGTGACCTCCAGATCCCCACGGTAGGCATGAGTCACATCAAGCCGGAGTTTGGCGTGCTCGATGCGCATCTGGCCGAAGGAGCTGAAGTCGAAGCTGATGGTGATGCCGGTGGTATTACCGTCTGGAATGGAGCGGAAAGCCGAGTCGGAACGTGAATTTTGCATCATGGGGCCGAGGGTGGTCCACGTCTCGGCCATGGCGACCGCGGCCTGGGTGTCGATGAGACCGCCGCCATAGCGTTCGTGATGCTTGAGGCGAGTCAGCGTAGGATTCCCGCCATCACGCGTAACCCATCCGACATCGGTGGGAAAAAGCTGCACGGAGGTGCGCAGAAAGATCTCTTTCACATCCCGCCAGTTGAGGTTGGGATTTGCCTCCAACATGAGGGCGGCCGCCCCAGACACGGCAGGCGCGGAGGAAGAGGTGCCGCCGAAGCTGTCTGTGTAGTTTCGGTCCGCCGGCTCCCCCTGGGCTGTGCCGGTGCGGTTGTAACCGTTGTTGCCACGGAGGTCGGTCGTGTGAATGTCGAGAGAGCCCCCACTGGTCGGCGCACTGACCACGAGATGGGAACCGCCTTCGCTATAGTAGGCGAGATTGCCCCGGTTATCGATGCCCCCCACGGTGGTAACGAACATGGAGTTCGTCACCCCGTCCTTCTGCCCTTGCTCATCCTGATCCCGTCCGTTCCCGGCAGACCAGACAAAGACGGTGCCTTTGCCTCCGCGTCCCGTGGTGGTGGCATCATCTCGTGCTGCCTCCATGAGCGGGCCAGCGGGGATCGTTATCCAGGCAGGGGCACCCGAGCCCCAACTGCTGTTCTTGATGTCGATCACATCCTTGCCGCGAGACATGGCCTCCGCGTCCTCCTCATCCGTCGTGCCATCCGGGTCCTGGGCGGAGATGAGGCGGAAGCCCACCAGCGTGGCCTCGGGTGCAACGCCGGAGACGCCCGTTCCATTGTTTCCACGCGCCGCAGCCACACCACTGACGGAGGTGCCGTGGGTATCCTCCAGATTCTCATTGGCATTCGGGAGCGGCGAGGGGTCCAGGTCCGGCGGGGCGTCATTCCAGTCGTAGTGATTCGCTGCGCTATCCACATTCGGAGCCAGATCGGGATGCAGGATGTCCAGCCCGTCATCCACGATGCCGATGCGCACGCCGGCCCCTTTGTAGGTGTTCCAGACATTCTCCACATGCATGTCCGTCCCTGCCCTGCCGTTTCCTTGGCTGGTGTTTTTCAAATGCCACTGCTGGGTGAAAAACGAGTCATTCGGCACCAGATGCTTTTGGTGGTAGCGGCCGAGCAAAGGCCCCGCCGACTTCACCCCAGGCGCACCGGTCAAAGCCGCCAGCGCGCGCAGGATGGACTCAGGGTACGCATTCGCTGGCTCCACGATCAGGCTTCCAGGCGAGTAATCCGGCTCACTCATCACGCGCAGTCCCTGTTGTTTCAAAGTCGCCAACGCTGCGCTGCGGTCCGTCGTCTGAACGAGCAGTCGCGGATTCAAGAAATGCCGTGCAACCGCCTCTCCAGCACGTCCTTCAGGATAAAGCACGAGCTTCGTGCGCGCCGAGCCAGCCTCCTTTTTCGCCGCCGACAGCAGATGCCGCGCGTCAGGCTGAGTCGCGATCTTCCGCAGACGCTGCGCAGCCTCCCCTGACTCCACATACACCTCAGATAGCGAGAGCGTGAAGCGCTCCGCCCGACCATCGGCCACGAGCACGAAAGGTTTGCCCGCCAGCATGTCCGCCAGGGCATGGGCCTGATCCGCAGGCCGGGCGCGCTCCAGCTTCTGGGCGTGTATCGCCCTAGATAACTTTTCGGCGGCCACCGCAGGCTTCACCACCTTCTCCACTTCGGGCTGAACCGAAGGCCGGGCCATCCACACCCCCACCAAAACGAGGCCGAGAGAAACTAGGAGCCACCGCCGGGGATGCGAAAGTTGTGGAAAAGAGATCATGGGGAGACGGCCTGTCTTGGAACAGCTTCTGAGGACTTCGGTTCAACCTCAACACTTTTTCGGGATCGCTTCAGCTTCGTCACTCCTCATTCCCCGCCAGGCTGTGTCCGATGGAGTTTTCATGGGCCAGGGTATCCTGACGCACGAGGAATTCGGCCATGATGTCCTCCAGTTCCATGAGGCTGGAGATGTGGCTGAACTTGCCGCGCAGGAATTTGCCACCGGGCAGGCTCTTGGTGTAGTTCATGAGACGTGTGCGCATGGATCGCATGACTTCAAACTCACCACCGCGTGTGCTGCGTGCCATGGCCATGGAGCAATGACGGCGCATGAGATCAAAGCGCTGCTCCACGCTGGCCGATGGGAGATGCTGTCCTGTAGCGAGGTAATGCTTTGCCTCACGGAAGACCCACGGATTTGTCATGGCGGCACGTCCGATCATGACGCTGCGGACGTTGGTCTGCGCACGGCGAACTTCGACATCGGCACCGGAACTGAGGTCACCATTGCCAATGACGGGGATTTTCACCGCGTCGGCCACCTGGGCAATGACATCCCAGTCGGCGTGCCCGCTGTAACCTTGTGCCTTCGTGCGACCATGCACGGCGATGGCCTGGATGCCGCAGTCTTCGAGAATCCGGGCGACTTCCACAGCATTGATGCTCTGGGCGTCCCAGCCGATGCGCATCTTTGCGGTCACGGGAACGGGCACGGCTTTAACGATGCCGGTAGCGACACTGGCGAGCAGCGGACAATTCCGCAGCAAGGACGAACCGCCGTTTTTTGAGACCACCTTGTTGACCGGGCATCCAAAGTTGATGTCGATAAAGTCGGGCCGCTTCCAGTCAATGATCTTGCGAGCCGCCTCTCCCATGCGCGAACCATCCGAGCCGAAGAGCTGGACGCCAAGCGGACGCTGCGGCTCATCAAAGTCAGTGTAGTGACGAGTGCGGTCATCGCGCTGGAGGATGCCCTCGGCAGAGACAAACTCCGTAACCATGACATCAGCGCCCTGCTCTTTGCAGATGGAACGAAACACGATATCCGTGACCCCGGCCATTGGGGCCAGGTAGAGCGGGAAGGATTCGTGATTGAGCCAGGGAAGCATGAG
>JBILPY010000004.1:0-36782 GCA_044373575.1 Prosthecobacter sp.
TCGTTGTACCTCGCGGGGCTGATCAGGACCACCTGCCAGCGCAGGCCGGGCACGCCGCGGATAAGGTCGGCGAGCTTGAAGATCTTGTCGTCGCTGCTGATGCGCTTGCTGTCCACGGCACCGAGATCCCGCAGGGCATGGGTGACCTGCCGGTCCACATAAACTCCGGCGATCACCAAGGGGCCGAAGAAGTCGCCTTTGCCGCTTTCATCGACGCCGATGTGGGGCTCGAACATCTCCGGGTGATGCACCTCTTCGTAGCCGAGTTCGGCCACGCCGAGCACCTGGGGCTCCAGCAGATTCGTGACGAAGTCCTGGGTCTCCTTGCCCTGGACGAGGACCTTGGGGCCTTTTTCATACACGAGCACGTTCACCTTCCCCCGCGAGGCGGCGTAGAGGCAGTAGGGCTTCGTTTCAAAGGTCCAGCCGGCCTCGGCCAGCACGGCGCGCAGACGGGCGGCCTGATCGGTGGTCAGGGGCTTCGTGTAGGAGGTCAGGGCTGGCATGGGCGGAGGCGGCGGATGGAAACGAGAGCGATGCACGCAGCCAGGGAGAGCAGCGCGAACCAGTCGCCGTGACGCGCATAAAGCGTCATCTCACCCGAGCGAGGCACCTGGACTTCGCCAGGCAGGCAGCCCTCGATCAAGGTGCTGCCCGTTTCTGGATCGGCGAGTCGGTGGGTGACGGTGCCGAGGGTGTCGATGAAGCAGGTGACGCCTGTGTTCGTGGCGCGAACCATGGGGCGGCGCAGCTCGATGGCACGGAACTTGGCGTTCGCGGTGTGGACTTCCATCTCATTGCTTTGCAGGAACCAGCCGTCGTTCGTGATATTCACGATCATCTGCGGCCCAGGGCGGACGAATCGACGCGCGAGACGCCCGACGGTGTCTTCGAAGCAGATCAGCGGGATGATGCCGACGTCGGGTTTTTCCAGATGGAGGGGCTCGGTGATTTTCCCCGGCTCGAAGTCACCTGGGATCACGCCCCGCAGGAGCGAAAAGGGTGGGTAGTCGCCAAACGGGAGGTATTCGCCGAAGGGCACGAGATGCACCTTGTGATACTCTTGACGGTTGGCGTATCGACCTCGGAAGAGGACGGCGGAGACATGCCCGCCGGGACCGTGCTCGGAGGAGTCATACAGCTCCGTGCCTGTAATGAGGCTGAAGTCACCGGTTTTGAGAAGGTCATCAAAATAAGTCTCGTGCTTCGGCAGGCCCCAGCGTTCGGGTTGTCCGTGCAGATGCACCGGCAGTGCGCTCTCCGGCCAGATGACGAGGTCCATTCCCGAGTTTCCCACGCGTGACTCAGCATAAAGGCGGGTGAACTTTGCCAGCCGCTCATATACCTGCGGGGCAAAGCGCCCGCTCCAGGCATCCACCTGGGAGACGTTTGGCTGAACGAGAAGGGTGCGCACTGTCACGGAGTCCGCTGGTTTCGCGGTGATGCGCATGACCCCGTAACCCGCCGCCGAAAGCAGGACGACCATCGCGAGGGTGAAGTCCAGCCGCGTCCGGCAGGTCCCGGTGCCGCGATACAAATGCAGCATCCGCCGCAGTGCATTCCAGCCAGTGCAGACCACCAGCACCGGGAGAAAGGAAAGGCCCATCACCCCCACCAGATCGGCGACCTGGATGACCACGCGGTTCTGGTGGAGGCCAACTCCGAGGCCGTTCCAGCCAAAGCCAGTGAAGACGGTGGTGCTGCGGAGCCACTCGCAGGCGACCCAGGCGACGGCGGCGAGGAGGGCGCAGCGGAGGGACTCCCAGGTGCTGACCTGCCAGGTGCCGTGGGTGAGTTTTTTCAAATCCGGTCTGGCGCAGCAATGTGCAAACCAGCTCCACAATCCAAAATACACGGCGCAGTAGGCGCTCAGTCCAATCAATGCGCCAAAGCCCATGAGCTCCGGCCCTAGGCCGATCCAGGAGTGATCGACCGCGCCGGCCATGACGCGGGAGGAGTGGCGGACCCAGGCGAGATTCGGAATGAAGAAGGCGAGGCCGGCGAAGTAGCCGGGCCAGAAGGGCCGCCGCACTTCGCGGGGTCCCCAGATCACCGCCAGCAGCGGCAGCAGCCACAGCCAGACCACCCACTCCTGATTCCAGTTTGGAAAGGCAAACACCAAGGAGCCTCCGCTCAACAGTGGAAGGGCACGCGACAGCCAGCGATTCTGATTCAACGACATTCTACCAGTCATGGCAGACTGGCAGGGAGTTTCCATGCTTTTCCAGCCCGGCCTCCAAACATCAGAACCAGGTCGTGTAGCCGAGCGTCTTCAGCAGAGTGCGCAGGCTCAGGACGATGACCAAAGTTCCCACGACAACCATCATCGGACGATGGGGCAGTCTTTTCGTCAAATAGGCGCCGAAGGGGGCGGCGATGACGCCGCCAGCGGCAAGACCGGCGATGACCTGCCAGTGGCCGAGGCCGATGCTCATGAAAAAGGTAATGGAGGCGGACAAGGTGACGAAGAACTCGACGGCGTTCACGCTGCCGACGGCTTCGCGGACCGAATTGCCACGGACGATCAGATTGGTCGCCACGATCGGCCCCCAGCCACCACCGCCCACGGCATCGAGAAAGGAGCCGACGAGAGCAAGCGGGGTGAGTTTCGTCGTGACCTCACGCGGCGGGAAGGGCATGAAGGCCTTCACGATGATGACCACGCCCATGATCATCAGGTAGCCGGAGATGTAGGGCTTGATGAACTCGCCATCGAAGGAACTGAGCACATAAGCCCCGACGGCCGCGCCAATGATGCCGGGGATGAGCAGGCGGCGGAATAGATCACGGCTGATGTTTCCAAAGGCATGATGGGATAGGGCGGAAGCGCCGGTGGTGAAGCACTCCGCCGCATGAACGGTGCTGCTCACGACCACAGGAGGCACGCCGAATCCCATCAGCAGGCTCGACGCCGAGATGCCGTAGGCCATCCCCAGCGCACCGTCGATGAGCTGCGCCACGAAACCGGCGATGATGTAGATGTAGATGTCGTGATCCATGGGTGAGTCTGGCCCCCGGCGACGGGGGGCGGTGCTGTCGTCGGCGGCAGTCCGCAAGTCAAACTAAAGACAGACCTCCCCAGTAGGGAATGAGGAGATTGATTTGATACAAGTGCCTCCGCTATCGTGTTCATGATCAACCCATGCTCCGCCCCTTTCTCCTCTCCGCTCTTTTCTCGGCCCTCAGCCCTCTGGTCTGCGCCCAGGAAGCGCCGCCGAACATCATCCTCATGCTCATCGACGACATGGGCTGGACCGATCTCGGCTGCTACGGCAGCAAATACTACGAGACGCCGCACATCGACCAGCTCGCGAAGGATGGGATGAAATTTACCCAGGCCTATTCCGCCTGCACCGTCTGCTCCCCCACCCGCGCCGCCGTTTTGACGGGAAAAAGCCCCGCCCGGCTGCACATCACCGACTGGATCGCCGGACATGACCGCCCCCACGCGCGACTGAAAATCCCTGAGTGGACCAAGCTGCTTCCTTTGGAGGAAGAAACCCTGGCCGAGCGGCTCAAAACACACGGCTACACCACCGCCAGCATCGGCAAATGGCACCTCGGCGGCCCTGAGTTCTATCCCCAGCAGCAGGGCTTCGACAGCAACATCGGCGGCACGGATCGCGGTTCCCCGCCGAGCTACTTCTCGCCTTACAGCATCGATACCCTGAAGGACGGCCCGAAGAACGAATTCCTCACCGACCGCCTCACCAACGAGGCCATCGGCTTTATCGAGCGAAACAAGGCGACCCCCTTCTTCATCTACCTCCCCCACTACGCCGTGCATACCCCCATCATGGGCAAGCCCGAGGTCGTCGCCAAATATCAGGCCAAGCGCGCCGCAGGAGGTCATTCAAACCCCGTCTATGCCGCCCTCGTCGAGAGCGTGGATGACAGCGTGGGCCGCCTGCGCGCCACATTGGAAAAGGAAGGCCTGTGGGAGAACACCATCTTCATTTTCACCAGTGACAACGGCGGCCTCTCCGGCACCGTCAGCGCCAAAGGCTGGTCACGAGGCCCCACGGACAACAGCCCCTCACGCCTCGGCAAAGGCAGCGCCTACGATGGTGGCGTCCACATCCCGCTCATCGTCACCTGGCCTGGGAAAATCAATCCCGGCAGCGAATGCGATACCCCGGTCATCAGCTACGACCACGTCCCCACCCTGCTCGAAGCCACCGCCACGAAACTCAAAGACGGCCAGGTCGTCGATGGCGAATCGCTGATGCCGCTGCTCACCGAAAAAGGCTTCCTCAAACGCGATGCCATTTACTGGCACTACCCCCACTATCATCCCGGCAGCGCCACGCCTTACTCCGCCATCAAAGAAGGCGACTGGAAGCTCATCGAGTTCCTCGAAACCGGCAAAGTCGAGCTCTACAATCATCGCCGTGACCCCGGCGAAATGCAGGACACGTCCGACATCGATGGCGACATCGCCCAGCGTCTTACCGAAAAGCTCCACGCATGGAAAAAAGAAGTCGGAGCCCAGGAACCCACGCAAAACGAGGACTACGATCCCGAGACCGCCTGGGGTGGCCCGGCGAAGAATGGGAAGAAGAAGTAAACTCCACCCCGTCTCTCCACCATGCCAACCGTCTTTATCCCAGTCGCCCTGCCTGACTTCCTCCTTGAACCGCTCGTGAGCACTCATGAGTGTGTCACCACGCCAACGCCCGATGTGAAGGCCATCGTGATGCCGGGTGGATACACCGCATCGGAGTCACTTATCGCTTCATTGCCAAAGCTGGAGATCATCAGCGTCTTTGGAGTTGGTTATGACGGCGTGCCGCTCGCTCCATGTCGTGAGCGCGGCATCCGCGTGACGAACACCCCAGATGTGCTCACCGATGACGTCGCCGACATCGCTAGCGCGCTTGTTTTGATGACCAGCCGACGTCTCGCCGAGGCGGAGCGCTTCACCCGCGCAGGTTCATGGACGAGCGCTCCATTCCCACTCGCTCACGCCTTACGAGGCAAGACCGCAGGCATTCTAGGGCTCGGACGTATTGGCAAAGCCATCGCCCAAAGACTCAGCGCGCATGGCATGAAGATCGCCTATCACGGACGCCATCCACAAGACGTGCCACATCAGTATTGTGACTCGCTGATCGCGCTCGCCGAGGCTTCCGACTTCCTCGTCATCGCTTGTCCTGGTGGCCCTGGAACCAAGCATCTCGTGAATGCTGAAGTGCTTGCCGCACTTGGCGAAAAAAGCACGCTCATCAACATCGCACGAGGCTCCGTCGTGGATGAAAAAGCACTCATCCATGCGCTGCAAAACAAAGTCATTCGCGGTGCCGGACTCGACGTGTTTGAAAACGAACCGCATGTCCCGGCGGAGTTGATCGCATGTGAGAATGCCGTGCTGTTTCCGCATGTCGGCAGCGGCACGCATGAAACACGTCGTACCATGGCGCAGCTCGTGATCAACAACCTCGCGGCACACTTCGCAGGTCGTGATTTGCTCACGCCGGTGTGCTGAGAAAAATTTCTGGAGTGGCTGAATAGGGTTCGAAGAGGCTCGTCTGAATCCCGCGAACACCAAGTTCACCACACTATGAAAAAGATCCTCGCTCTCGTCGCTGCCGCCACCACTCTTGGCTTCGCCGTTCCATCGGAAACCCAGGCCTGGGATCGCTGCTCCACCCCGCACAGTCGCATCATCAGCTACCTGCCCTGCGGGCGCCCCGTGTATGCCGTCTATCAGATTTACGGCCATGATCGCTGCGGCAATCCGGTCGGCCGCTGGGTCACCCAGCACACCTCCTGCGGATGCAGCACCTGCAGCCCGCGCAGCCATTACCAAGGCCACAGTCACGGCGGCTACCGTCCCTCCTGCCCGCCTTCACGTGGCGGCGTGAGCTGGAGTTTTTCCTTCGGCCGTTGATTCTTTGCTGAAAAACCCTCCATCTCCATCCTTGCATCGGCGCGGCAGTCCTCCAAGACTGCCGCGCCATGTTTTCTGACTCTCTAGCCCAGCTCCGCAGCGCCATCCGTGACGTGCCCGACTTCCCGAAGCCGGGCATTCTTTTCAAAGACATCACTCCCGTGCTCGCGGATGCGAAGCTCATGCAGCTTGCCATTGACGGCATGATCGAGCCCTTCGCCGGTCAGCAGGTGGACAAGGTCGTCGGCATCGACGCACGTGGTTTCATCTTCGGTGCCATGATCGCCCAGCGGCTTGGCGCAGGTTTCATCCCCGTGCGGAAAAAAGGCAAGCTGCCGTGGAAAACCCACGGCCTGGACTACAGCCTCGAATACGGCACGAACAGCGTGGAGATGCACATAGATGCCCTCGTTCCAGGCGACCGCGTGCTGCTGGCGGATGACCTGCTGGCCACCGGCGGCACCGCAGGCGCTGCTTTAAAGCTTATCCAAGACTCGGGTGCGACGCTGCTCGGCTCCACCTTCTTTATCGAACTCGGCTTTCTCGAAGGCCGCCAGAAGATCGACCGCACCGGGCCGATTCACTCGCTCATCCATTTTTGATCCTCGACCCTGAGCATGACCGAGCGCGAGTATCAGAAACATGTCGAAGCCATCCGGCTGAAAATCTTTGGCGATGACAGCGCTCTTCCGCACAGCCGCACGGAGACATTGAAGCTCGCCAAGCGCTTCCTGAAGCTCAAGGAAACCCGCATCAAGCAGCGCCATCGCGCAGGTGTCGGCGGCGCGGAGATCTGCCGCATGCGCTCGGATGTCATGGACTGTCTCGCTCGCCAACTCTGGGCCGAAAGCCTCGCCGCGCTACCCCAGGACAAACGCGCGAAAGTCAATTTCAGCGTCGTCGCCCATGGCGGATATGGCCGCCGCATCATGAGCCCGTTCAGCGATGTCGATCTCACCTTCATGCTGCCAGGGAACGGAGCCCAGGTCCCTGCCGACACGGCCAAGCTGATCGCGGATTACCTGCTCTTCTTTTACGATCTGAAGTTCAAAGTCGGTCGCGCCACACGCTCCGTTGGCGGTTGTATCGACCAGGCCAATGAAGACATGCAGACGAAGACCGCGCTCATGGAGGCTCGGCTGCTTTGTGGCAGTGAAACTCCTTTCAATGAGTTCCGCTCCCGCTTTGATAAGGAATGCATGACCGGGCGAGAGGAAGAATTTCTCAAGCAGCGCCAGGAAGACCTCGCCAGTCGGCACGCCAAGCATGGCAGCACCCACTGTGTGCAGGAGCCTAACGTTAAGAGCGGCTGTGGGGGTCTTCGTGATTACCAGAACCTCATCTGGATGTCGTATGCCAAGCTGCGCACACTGAACCCGAAGGACCTCGTCCAGAAAGGTCTGATGTCTCCGGCTGGCTGGCGTGAGCTGGCGGAGGCCTATGACTTCATCCTCCGCGCTCGCAATGAGATGCACTACACCGAGCGCCGTGCCAGCGACATACTTACGCTCCGCTTGCAGGGCCTCGTCGCCTCCAACCTCGGCTACCGCCACAAACGCATCCTGCGCCGCATCGAGGCCTTCATGCGCGACTACTACACCGCCACGCGCAACATCCTCCAGCGCAGCAGCGAGGTCATGGACCGCTTCCACCTCGCCGCACTCGAAGGTCAGGAGACCAAACCTGGGTTGCTCAGCTTCATGGCGCGCCGCAAGGCAGCCCAGAAGCGCGCCGAGAAGCTGGATGGCTTCATCGTGAAGAACGAGCGCCTCTACCCCGAGGCGCGCGCCGTTTTCAAAGAAGATCCCACCCGCCTCATGCGCACCTTCCTGTACACGCAGCAGCGCCATCTGCGCATGAGCCCGGAGCTTTTCCAGATCATGCAGGAAAGCTTCCGCCTCGTGAACGTGAGCTACCGCTATAACAAAAGCGTGCGCGAAACCTTCCTCGCCATTCTTGCCAAAAAAGGCGATGTCGCCCGCGTGCTGCGGCAAATGCACCGCGTCGGCTTCATTGGACGTTACATGCCCGAGTTCGGTGCCATGACCAACCTCGTGCAGCATGAATTCTTCCATCGCTACACCGCCGACGAGCACACACTGCGCACCATCGACATGCTCGATGAACTCAGCGACGCACGCATCAAGGTGCGACCGCTCTACCAGCAGTTGTTTCACGACCTGCACCAGCCCGAGATCCTCTACCTCGCTCTCCTGCTTCACGATGCCGGCCGCGCCGCGAACGCCAAAGCACACGATGCCGAAAGCACCATCATGGCCGATGCGGTATGCCGCCGACTTTCGATCAAAGGCGAGCGCCGCAAGCTGCTGCTCTTCCTCGTGGACAACCACCTGCTCATGTATCGCACTGCCACCACCGCGAACCTAGATGATCCCCAGGTCATCGGCGAAGTGGCCGCCATCGTGAAAACGAAGGAGTATCTCGATACGCTGCTCGTCATGACCTACGCCGACTCGAAGGGCACGAGCGAGGCCAGTTGGTCAGGCTACAAGGAAGCCTCCATCCTTCAGCTCTACCACAGCACGGTCGCCTACCTCGATGCGCCTGCCGACTTCATGCGCCGTGTCGCCGTGCCGCTGGATGATGTCCGCGAAGCCGTGAAAAAAGAACTCGAAGCCGACTTCGGCCTCGAAATCAGCGCGCACTTCCAGCACATGCCGCGCAGTTACTTCAACTACCGCGAGCCAGCCCAGATCGCCGCCCACATCCGCCAGTTCCGACAGTTCTTCGTGCAACTCACTCAGGAGGACGCCGATGCCGGCCTCATGCCCGTCATGACCTGGGAAGACCACGCCGAGCAGGGCTACAGCGAACTCGTCGTCACCTGTTGGGATCGCCGTTTGCTGCTCGCTCGCATATCCGGCGCGCTTGCCGCGCAGAGTATCAACATTCTAAGCGCCGACCTCTACCAACGCAGCGACAATCTCGTTCTCGACATCTTCCGCGTCTGCAACACGAACTTCGCCGCCGTCACCAGCAAGAGCGCCAAACAACGTGTTGAGCAGGCCGTGCGTGCCGCATTCCTCCAGCAAAAGTTCGACTTCGGCCCCTCCATCGCAGCCAGCCGAAAAGAGGTTCCAGGTTTCGATGAAGTCATGGCCGAGATCCCTCAGCGCGTGTTCATAAACAACGACATCTCGCACGATCAAACCGTGGCCGAACTGCAAGTCGTGGACCGACTCGGCCTCCTCTACGACCTCTTCATGGCCATCGGAAAACTAGGCCACAGCATCACCCACGCGCGCATCAGCACGGAAAAAGGCGTCGCCATCGATGCCATCTACATCCAGACCGCCAACGGCGACAAACTCCGTGACAAAGAGCAGATCGACATCCTCAAGACCACACTGGAATTGTCGATCTTCCAGCCCATCGGCGGAAAGAAGGCCACAGAGAAAGCCACTGCGTAAAGATTGGCCCACGGCCTGCGTTGCTCTCCGCCCCCGCATGTTTTCACGCCTCGCCTGGTTCCTCGTCGCTCTTTCGCCGCTGCTCGTCAGCGCGGAGGTGCCGTCGTTTCGGAATGATATCATGGCGGCGATGTCAAAGGCAGGCTGCAACCTCGGCACCTGCCATGGCAATGCAACGGGCAAAGGTGGCTTCAAGCTCTCCCTTCGCGGCCAGGACATCGATTACGACTTCACCGCACTCACTCGCGATGTCTCGGGCCGACGCGTCAATGCCTTCGCCCCTGAGTCGAGTTTGATGCTCGTCAAAGCCACGAACCAACTCGCCCACGAAGGCGGCAAACGCTTCGATTCGAAGAGCTGGGAGTATCAGGTGCTGCGCGACTGGATCGCCTCCGGAATGCCCGATGCGAGTGACAAGGATGTCCGTGTCACCAAGCTCGATGTCATCCCGCGCGAGCAAATCATCGACGAACCACAGAACCAGGTGCAGCTCAAAGCCACCATCACTCTCAGCGAAGGCACGCAGCGTGATGTCACCGAACGCGCCGTCTATGAGCCGCTGCAAAATGGTCTCGTCGAAGTCTCCCGCAGCGGCTTGGTGAAGCGGCTTCAATTTGGCGAACCCAGCGTGCTCGTGCGTTACCTGAATCACAGCGTGCCTGTGCGTCTCACCTTCGTGCGCAGCAATCCACAGTTCGTCTGGGCCGCACCGCGCCGCTTCAACGAGATCGACGCGCACATCTTCTCGAAGCTCAAAACCCTGCGCATCAACCCGAGCAAGGATTGCAAAGATGAGGTCTTCCTCCGCCGTGCTTACCTCGACCTGCTCGGCAACGTGCCGAAGGCCGACGAAGCCATCGCCTTTGTCTCCGACCGATCTCCCGACAAACGCGCTCGCCTGATCGACAAGCTCCTCGTCCGCCAGGAGTTCGCCGACTTCTGGGCGCTGAAGTGGGCTGATGTGCTGAAGGTCGAAGGTCGCACGCTCGATGAGCAGGGCATGAAAGCCTTCCACGGCTGGATTCGCGATGCCATCGCAGCCAACCGCCCGATGAATGAGTTCGTCAGCGAGATGATCTCCTCACGCGGCAGCACCTACCACGAGCCCGCGTCGAACTTTTACCGCGCCAATCGCACGCCACAGACTCGCGCCGTGACTGCGGCGCAGGTCTTCCTCGGCACGCGGCTTCAGTGCGCCGAGTGTCACAACCATCCCTTCGACCGCTGGACGCAGGACGACTACTACAACTGGTCCGCCATCTTCGGTCAGGTGGATTACAAGATCCTCGATAACAAACGCAAAGACAAAAACGACAAGCACGAATTCAAGGGAGAGCAGGTCGTCTTTCACAATCCCAAGCTCACCGTCGAAAACCCGCGCACAGGCGACAATGCCCGCCCACGCTTCCTCGGTGCCGACATGCCGAAGCTCGCCGAAAAACAGGATGAACTCCAGGCCGCCGCCAAGTGGCTCACCAGCGAGTCCAATCCCCTCTTTGCCAAAGCGCAGGTCAATCGCATCTGGTATCACCTCATGGGCCGCGGCCTCGTCGATCCAGTGGATGATTTCCGCCTCACAAATCCCGCCAGCCATCCGAAGCTGCTCGATGAACTGACGCAGGACTTCATCCGCAGCGGCTTCGATCTTCGCCACGTCATCCGCAGGATCATGCTGAGTCGCACTTACCAACTCGACAGCCTGCCGAATGACACGAATGCCGCCGACGAGACAAACTACTCCCACACGCTCCCGCGTCGCCTCAGTGCCGAACAGCTCTTTGATTCACTGCACAGCGCCATGTGGGTCCAGCCTGCCTTTGAGGGTTTCGCCGCAGGCACGCGCGCCGGACAGATGACCGGACCACGCGGAGGTCGCGGCAGCCCTGATCCGATGTCTCCCGAAGCTTTCCTCATCCAGTTTGGCAAACCCAAGCGCGAGCTGAGCTGCGAATGCGAACGCGCCAACGACAGCACCATCGGCCAGATTTTTCAGTTCATGAGCGGCCCCGTCGTCGGACGAGTCATTCGCGACAAATACAACCGCCTGACCACGCTCGCGAAGATGGAAAGCCCCGCTCAAATTGTCCGCGATCTCTATTGGGCCCTCCTGACTCGTGCACCAACGGCGGATGAAGCCAAAGTCATGGAATCTCTCCTCGTCTCCACCAAAGATCGCCGGGCCACGCTGGAAGACATCGCATGGTCGCTCGTGAACGCGAAAGAGTTCGTGCTGAGAAGATAGTCACTTTGCCAGCGTAAGTGTGTGCATGGCCTCCCACGATCACGGTCACGCTTTCACCTTCATGAACCCTCGCCTGCGCGATGGTGTGGTCGTGCATGGCAGGCGTTCCGTTTTGAAAACAAGCCTCGCGGGCCTTGGCGGGCTTACTTTGCCCGGCCTGATGAAGCTGAAGGCGGAAGGCACAGCCACGAAGAGCGGCAAATCCGTCATCCTGCTCTGGATGACCGGCGGCCCATCCCACATCGACACCTGGGATCCCAAGCCCGACCGGCCTATCGAAAATCGCGGCCCCTTTAAGACGATCAAAACCAAGCTCCCTGGCGTGCGCATCTGCGAATTTCTGCCGAAGCAGGCGGCGATGCTCGACAAGTTCACGATCATCCGCTCGGTCGATTGCCGCTTCAGCAACCATGAACCGAACATGGTCATGCAGACCGCGAACCTCACCAACGAGCCGCGAACCAATCCAAAGGCGAAGTATTTCCCCTCCTTCGGCAGCATCGTGGCGAAGCATCATGGCTCGAATCATCCCGCGATGCCGCCCTACGTCGTACTGAACATGAAATCGCGCTCGCATGTGGGCTGGGGCGGCTACCTCGGCACGCAGTATGATCCCTTCGATGGCAACAACGCCACCAAGCTCTTCCAACTGCCTTCCGGTCTCAGCATGGATCGCCTCCACGCCCGCCAGACGCTGAGTCGGCAAATGGATGGTCTGCGGGCGGAGATCGACTCCAGCGGCATGATGACCGCCATGGATAGTTTCGGCCAAAAAGCCTTCGACATCGTCGCCGGTGGTCGCGCGCAGGAAGCCTTCGATCTCAGCCAGGAACCGCAAAAAGTCCGCGACCGCTATGGTGATCATGATTGGGCCAAACAAGCACTGCTCGCACGTCGCCTCGTCGAGCGAGGATCAAGCTTCGTCACCATCGATCTCAGCAATCACAGCGCCTCCGGCACCTGGGACAATCATGGCGATAACATCCCACCCTACGGCGGCATCTGGAACGGCCTTCGTCCGCTGCTGCCCGTCTTCGATCAAGTCATCACCACGCTCGTCAGCGATCTCGGCGAGCGCGGCATGTTGGATGACACCCTCGTCATCGCCATGGGTGAGTTTGGCCGCACCCCGAACCTCGGCACCCAAGGCAGCACCGATGGCCGCAATCACTGGCCCGTCGTCATGAGCATGAGCATCGCCGGTGGTGGCTTCCGTCACGGCCAAGTCATCGGCGCGAGCACCAAAGACGGTGCTGAGATCTCCGAACGCCCCGTCACCCCCGGCGACCTCGCCGCAACCATCTATCATCACATGGGCGTGCCGCTGGATACGACTTACATGGATCACCAGGGCCGCCCGAACTTCATCGTGGATCAGGGGAAGCCGTTGGCGGAGTTGATTTGAATGGCGACCTTCACAGCAGCACCAGCACCTGCGCCACGATGATGCGTAGCAGCATCGTCAGTGGATACACGGAGGCGTAGGCCACGGCTGGCGAGTCGCTGCGGGCTTGAGCTGTGGCAAAGGCGAGCGCTGGGGGATCGGTCATGCCGCCGGAGAGCAGGCCGCAGAGGGTCATGTAGTTCATGCCATGCCAGCGACGTGCGACGATGCCGACGGCGAGCAGTGGAATCAGCGTCACCGCGAGTCCCAGCGCCACCCATTGCAGACCCTGAGTGGTGAAGACGGTGCTGGCGAATTTTTCACCCGAGAGCAGGCCGACGTTTGCCAGGAAGAGGATCATACCCAGCTCACGCAGCGCCCGGTTGGCATTCATCGGCATGTGCATCACCAGCGGTCCGAGCTTCCCGAGATGACTCATGAGGATGGCCACGATGAGCGGCCCACCGGCGAGTCCGAGCCGCACCGGTGCTGGCAGCCAACTGAAATGAATCGGCTGCATGCCGACCACGACACCGATGAGGATGCCCGCAAAGATGGCGGCAAATTTGGTTTCCTGAAGCTGCTGCACGGCATTGCCGAGCGCGGCGGTGGCGGACTTCAGCGCGTCTTCATCGCCCACGAGCTGGAGCATGTCGCCGAACTGGAGACGCACGTTTGGCAGGGCGGAGAAGATCTGATCACCACGACTCACACGGGTGACGATGACGCTGTGCAGATGATCGAGCCCGAGCTCGCCGACGGTTTTCCCGAGCATGGCGCGGTTCGTCAGCACCACGCGACGATAGCCGACATTGCCCGGTGCTTTCATAAGGTTTTCCTCCGTCGCGCTGCCGATGACGAGCCGGAACTGCTCCAGGTGCGCGTGCGTGCCCACGACGAGCAGGACATCGCCGACATGCAAGACGGTGGATGGTGTGGCCGCCTGCACATCGCTTTCTCCGGCGCGTCGGATACGGGAGACGATGACGCCTGTCTCATGAATGCCGGGTACCGAAACGAGCACCACGCCTTCGAGATTCGGGTTCTCGACACGGAGGTTCATGCGCTCCAGCGGCTCCACACCGGCGCTCTGCTTCGTTCGGAAAGCCTCCGCTTCATCGGCGACGTTCACTTTGAAAAACACCCGCATGAGCACCAGCGCCATAATAATTCCCACGACCGCGAGCGGATACGTCGCCGCATAAGCGAGTGCCGGAAGCGTGGTTGTGGCGGCCTCGGCACCCGCACTTTGCAGCGCCTGCTGGGCGGCACCGAGAGCGGGCGTGTTCGTCGTGGCTCCGGCAAACAAACCCGCGATGGCGGCAGACGGCATCTTCATCAGCCAGCCGCCGCTGAAGGCCACCACGGCACCGCCGAGCACGAGTGCTGCGGCATACAGGTTCAAACGCAGCCCGTCATTCCGCAGTGAGGCAAAGAAACCCGGCCCCATCTGCATCCCGAGTGCGAAGACGAAGAGCACGAGCCCGAAGTCCTTTAAAAAATGCGCCACCTCCACCTGCGGCACCCAGCCGAGATGAGCCGCCAGCAGTCCGGTAAAAAGCACCCCTGCGATGCCCAGCCGCGTGCCAGCGATCGCCACATGCCCGAGCCCGATGCCCGCCAGCACGACGGCACTGATAAGGAGGAGATCATGGGCGACGGACGATGCTTCAGCGAGAATGGGAGTAAAAATCACACCTCTCTCATGGCACAAGCCATGCCAGACAGGCCAACGATTCGTGTGCCATTTTTGCGATCAGCACCAGTCGCGTAGAGCCACCAGCTTCGCGTGAGCAGCGCCTCGGTCGATCACCGATTCGGCGAGTGCTTTGCCTGCGGCAAGATCGGGCGCTTTGCCCGTGATGACAAAGCCCGCTGCTGCATTCAATACAGCGATGTCGCGCTTGGGCCCTTTGTCCCGCCCCGCGAGGATGGACTCAATGATGGCCGCGTTTTCATTCGCATCTCCACCGACGAGGTCTTCGAGCTTTGCCGCTGCGAAACCAAGTTCCTGCGGATCGATCAAGTCGCTCTTCAACTGTCCCTCCTGGACTTTGCAGGCCTGATTCTGGCCCAGCGTGGACAGCTCATCCATGCCGCCGCCATTTTTTACCGTGCCATGCACCACCCAGGCTCCCCTGCGTCCGAGCGTGACCAGGATCTCGCCAAAGGTGCGTGTCAGCGATGGATCAAAGACGCCGATGAGCTGGAAGTCGGGTCGTGCAGGATTCAGCAGCGGGCCGAGCAGGTTAAAAATGCTCCGCTGACCTTCCGCCGCGAGGATTTTGCGGGCACCCACCACCGCCTTGAAGGCCGGGTGATACAGCGGAGCGAAGAAAAAGCCGAGCCCGATGCTCTCGATGCCACGCGCCACCCGCTCCACCGGCAGATCGATGCGGACGCCCAGCGCCTCCAGCACATCAGCACCGCCAGCCTTGCTAGTCACACCGCGATTGCCGTGCTTTGTCACGCAGACGCCACCCGCAGCGAGGATGAACATCGCCGTCGTGGAGACATTGAAGAGATGCAGCTTGTCACCGCCCGTGCCCACGACATCAAGCATTGGTCCCGGCAGCTTGCTGCGGTCCAGCCCCGGATCGACCGCCAGTTTCAGAAACTCCTGCACAAAGGCCGCGATCTCAGCAGGCGACTCGCCCTTCTTCGCCAAGGCGCGCAGCAGGCTGGCTTTCGTTTCATCGGACTCCTGCTCATCGACTAGAAAAGCGGCGGCCTCACGGACTTCGCGCTCGCTGAGAGACTGGCCGTTTTGGAGAGATTTGATCAGGGGCTGCATGGATGCCGATTGTGGAAGAGGCAGGGAGATTTCGCAATCCTTCAGCGTCAAACTTCCTGTCACGGGAAGAGAATGACGAAATCCGAATGATCCCGCGTGCGCGGGAACGAACCCGGAGCACTGATCAGCCTTCTAGCTTCGTCATTCGTTTATTCCGTCATTCGTCATTTTTCATGTCTCCCATCCTCGGCATCGATCTCGGCACCACCAACTCCCTTGTTGGCGTGGTGGACAGCGGCTTCCCCATCTTGCTCGCCGATGAGCAGGGTCAGCGCCTCACGCCTTCTGCGGTGAACTATGCCGCAGACGACAGCATCATTGTCGGCGCGGGGGCTTTGAGAAAACGTGCCCTGGAGCCCAGGCGCACCGTGACCAGCGTGAAGCGCCTGATCGGTCGTCGGGGTGGCGAAGGCGACTGGCAGCCGCCCTACAGCCTGCGCGAGCTCGGCGTCTCGCCCATCGAGGTTTCATCGGAGATCCTGAAGCGGCTGAAAGCCATCGCCGAGCGCGCTTTGGAGCAAAGCATCAGCCGGGCGGTTATCACCGTGCCAGCCTACTTCAATGACGCACAGCGCAACGCCACAAAGCAGGCGGGTGAACTCGCAGGGCTGACCGTCGAGCGCATCGTCAGCGAGCCCACCGCTGCTGCACTGGCTTATGGTCTCGATAAACTCGGCGAGCGCCAGAAGATCGCCGTCTATGACCTCGGCGGTGGCACCTTTGACATCAGCGTGCTGGAGATGCGCGAGGGTGTCTTCCAGGTGCTCAGCACGGCGGGTGACACGCAGCTCGGTGGCGACGACATCGACCGTGCTTTGGCGGAAAGCATCGCCCCGAGTGGCAGTGATCCAGCTCGCTTCGTCGAAGCTGCAGAAGCTGCGAAGAAGCGCCTCTCCAGCGAGGAAAGCACCCACATCGAGCTACCTTTCTACGACGGCATGAACAGCCTCAGCGTGGAGCTGACCCGTGCGGAGTTCGAGAAGCTCATCCGCCCGCTGGTGGAGCGCACGCGGGCGCACTGCCTGCGGGCTCTGAGCGATGCTGGAGTGAAGCCAGAGGAACTAGATGCCGTGATCCTAGTCGGCGGCAGCACGCGCATCCCGCTGGTGCGGCGTTACGTCGCCGAGATCTTCGGGCGCGAGCCGGACATCTCGCAGAATCCCGATGAAGCCGTGGCGCTCGGTGCGGTCATTCAGGCCGGCATTCTCAGCGGCTCATTAAAAAACGTGCTGCTGCTGGATGTGACGCCGCTTTCTCTCGGCATCGAGACCTTCGGTGGCCTGATGAACACGATCATCCCGCGCAACACGACCATCCCCTGCAAGGCGGGCGAAATGTTTACCAACGCCGTCGCCAATCAGCAGGATATGCTGATCCGCGTGCTTCAGGGCGAGCGCGAGCTTACGAAGGACAACTGGGAGCTGGGTCGCGTCATCGTGCCCTTTCCGCCCGGCCCGAAAGGCAGCGCCCGAGTCGGCGTGCAGTTCGCCATTGATGCGAACGGCATCCTGCAAGTGCTCGCCCGCGACACTGCCACGAACAGGGACACCGTTTTGGAGATCCAAAACACCGCCATCGATGTCGATGACGAGCGCGTGGAGCAGATGATCGCCGAGAGTGTCGAGCACGCCTTTGAAGACATGAACGAGCGCGTCTGGACCGAGGCCAAACTCAAGGCGGAAGAACTTCTCCCCGCCGTCGATGCCGCCCTCACCCAGTTCGGCGATGCCGTCAGCGACGAGGAGCGAGCCGTGATCGAAGCCGCCGCCGCCAGCGTCCGCGCCCTGCTCCAGGCCGCCGAACACGACGCCAAAGCCCTCAAGTCCGCCAACGCCGCCCTCGACGACGCCACCCAGGAACTCGCCGTCCGCCTCGTCGAGCGGGCGATGGAGGAGTCGCTGGTCAGACGCGGGCTGGTGTAGGTCAGGACACTTTTCCATTCCATTTCCCGGCAAAGGTGATGTGATGGGCCAAATCTGACCCGAAAAAGGCATGTCTCAAAACAACGTCGCGCGCACCTACTCGGCCACCCTTCTTGGCGTGAACGCCATCGAGGTCGAGATCGAGTCCCATGATGGTGGCGGGAATCCGAAGATCGCCATCGTCGGGCTGCCAGACGCCTCGGTGAAGGAGAGTCGTGAGCGTGTCAGCGCCGCCATTTCGAGCTGCGGCTTCGCGATGAATGGCGGCTTTACCACGGTGAACCTCGCTCCGGCGGATTTGAAAAAGGAAGGCCCGGGCTTTGATCTGCCGATCGCTGTCTCGCTGATTGCGCATCGGTCAAAAATCCCCATCCCGGTGCTGGCGGAGACCTCCATGATCGGGGAACTCGCGCTCAATGGCGAACTCCGCCCCGTGCGGGGTTTGCTCGCCGTGGCACTGGAGGCTCGGGCCAGGGGGCGGAGGCGTCTGCTCGTGCCGAAATCCCAGGCCATTGAGGCGAGCGTCGTCTCGGGCATCGACATCATCGGCGTGCGCCATCTGCGCGAGGTCGTGGATTACCTGAAGGATGACATCACCCTCCCGCCCGAGCCCTGCCGCGCCACCGAGTTCTTCGCCGCAGCGGAGCATTACGACATCGACTTCGCCGATGTGAAGGCGCAGGGCGACGCGAAGCGCGCCATCGAGGTCGCGGTGGCTGGCGGGCATAACATCCTCATGGTTGGCCCCCCCGGCACGGGGAAGTCGATGATCGCCAAGCGTGTCGTCACCATCATGCCTTCCATGACCGAGGAGGAGGCCATCGAGACCACGAAGATCCACAGCGTCGGCGGTTTGCTCACCGCGCAGCAGGCCTTCGTCGCCACGCGCCCATTCCGCTCGCCGCATCACACGATCAGCGACGCTGGTCTGCTCGGCGGCGGCACGAATCCCGGCCCTGGCGAAGTCTCGCTCGCTCACAATGGCGTACTCTTTCTCGATGAACTTCCCGAGTTCCGCCGCAGTACGCTGGAGGTCTTGCGCCAGCCGCTGGAGGATGGCCGCGTCACCATCTCACGCGCAGCAGGCACCGTCACCTTCCCCGCGCTCTTCATGCTCGTGGCGGCGATGAATCCCTGCCAGTGCGGTTTTTACGGCGACCTCAAGCGCGCCTGCCGATGCAGCCAGGTCATGGTGCAAAAATACCGCCAGCGCATCAGCGGCCCGCTTTTAGACCGCATCGATCTCCACGTCGAGGTCCCGCTCGTGGACTTTCAGGCACTGAAAAGCACCGTCCCAGGCGAGTCCTCCGCCACCATCCGCCAACGAGTCGAGCAGGCCCGCGCCATCCAGGTGGAGCGCTTCAAAGGCAGCAAAGGCGTCCACACCAACAGTGCCATGACCCCGCGCCTCATCAAAAAGCACTGCGAGCTCGACAGCGAGAGCAGTGCCATGCTGGAGCACTCCATGGGCGAGATGAGCTTCAGCGCCCGTGCTCATGATCGCATCCTGAAAGTCGCACGTACTCTCGCCGATCTGCGTGGACTGGAGAAGATCAACGCCGACAGCATCGCCGAAGCGGTGAATTACCGAACCCTCGACCGCAATCTCTGGCAGTAAGCCCTCATGAAACGCCTCATTCTCACCAGCCTCGCCATCTTCACCACTCTCGCTGCCGCTTCCGAGCCGCTCGAACTCAAGCTCTGGCCCGAAGGCGCTCCAGGGAAGATGCTGCCGCATTCCAAGTTCACCGAGGACTTCATCCGCACCCGTGCCGGTAAAAGCACCATCACCGACATCAGCGACCCCACGATCACCGTCTTCCGCCCCGAGAAGCCGAACGGCACCAGCGTCATCGTCGCGCCTGGCGGAGCCTACATCTTCCTCTCCGCCATCCATGAAGGCACCCAGGTCTGCGAGTGGCTCAGCAGCATCGGCGTCACTGGCATCCTGCTGAAATATCGCACCCCGACTCGCGACGAAGCTGCCCATCATGAAAAGCCCGTCGCCGATGCCGCCAAGGCCATCTCCCTCGTCCGCGAGCGTGCGAAAGAATGGCAACTGGATCCCAATCGCGTCGGCCTCCTCGGCTTCAGTGCCGGGGGCAATCTGCTCGCCCACATCGCCTGTGATCGCCCCGCTGCCGCCGCTGTGCCAAACTTCGGCGTCATGATCTACGGCGGCGGCTTTCTGGACAGCAAAGAGCCCACCAAGCTCAAAGAAGGCTTCACCGTCCCCGCCGATGCACCGCCCATGTTCATCGCCTGCGCCCATGACGACGGCCAGAACCCCATCGCCTCCACCCTGCTTTACCTCGAATACAAAAAGCAAAACATCCCCGCCGAGCTCCACCTCTTCACCAAAGGCGGTCACGGCTTCGGTATGAGAGACAACAAACAACCGATCAACGCCTGGCCCCAACGCTGCGCCGAGTGGCTGGGCGCGATGGGGTGGATGCCGAAGTGAACTCAGCGAGCGATTTTAGCGCTCAAGTTTAGGTGTTCGTGGCTTCTTTCCGCTCCATGGTCAGGCCATGAGCATCGGCACCAAGAATCGTCTGAACCAAACCGGCACAACCTGCAAAACGCATCTGCGTGAGCAGCACTCGAAGCAGTTGGCTCTCGTGGATGAGTTCATCGCGGAGATCGAAGGCTCGGGGAAGAACCAGGATGCCACGAAGTGGAATCAGTTCACGGACGCGAAGCGCAGCACGGCGGAGATGCTCCAGCGTGTGGATGCGGCGTTTGATGCGTGGATGAATCCCTGATCTGGTAGAGGTTGCTGCCTCAGGTCGTCTGCATCCGCTCCAAGGCTGCTGCGATCTCCTTCTCGA
Organism: Prosthecobacter sp.; assembly: GCA_044373575.1. Classification (GTDB taxonomy): domain Bacteria; phylum Verrucomicrobiota; class Verrucomicrobiia; order Verrucomicrobiales; family Verrucomicrobiaceae; genus Prosthecobacter. The sequence goes on from JBILPY010000004.1 coordinate 20,495, forward strand.
TCACGGAGAGTGGGTTCAGGAGTTCGAGAGGATTCTCGACGGGGGTGACTTCATTCGTCTGCGGATTCCAGTTCACGGGACCGAAGCGACAGGGCGCGGGGTTGCCGGTGAGTATGTGCATGCCGGCGTCGTCTTTGTCGAAGTGCCAGAACTCAAAGGGGAAGTGGATGAAGCCCTGCTTCTCCATCATCGCGGCGATTTCGAGTCGCGTGGCGACAAACTCGGGAGCGACGAAGGGAGAGCGCATGGGGGTGCATTCGCTCATTTCCAGATAGGGATAACCCCGCCAGACTTCGGTGCCGTCGTCGCGGTGGAAGACGGAGATGTCGATGGCAGATCCGGACATGTGGGCGCCGATCTTCGGCATGTTTGCCGTCAGCACGATGGCGCGGCGAAACATCATCTCCGTGGTGGGAATCGCACCACCGAGTTCCCAGATGCATTTCTTCAAGACATTGTCGAAGACGGATGGCTTGCGCACCAACTGCCGCTGCATGTCCAGGGAACGGAAGCAGTCCTCGATCTTCAAAACCCAGCCGCGTTCGTTCATTTCGCGGCCGATGGTGACGACGTCATGCACAAGGCTTTCCCGCATGAAGTAAACTCGCTCCAGTTCCCCCGCGATCTTGCTGGTGGAGAAGAGCATCTCCACATTCGCGGCGGCGGCCGCCTCGGGCAGTGAGGCGAAACGCTCGCCGCATTCATTCACAGGAAACTCGATCAGCTTCTGCACGATCGCGTAGCCTTGTTCCATTTGATCGGCCCAGTAGGCGCGGCGGGCGGCTTCATCGGTGGGAGTGGACATGGCGGGGGTATTGACAGTGGAGATCAGGGTTTCGTGACGGGTGTGGTATTCAGGCGGGCTTTTTCCTCAGACTCGCGCTTCTGCATGTCTTTAGGATGCTTGGAGAAGCTTTCGAAGACATCTCCGACGACGCGGTCGGCGAGTGAGCCAAGTTGTTTGAGGATGACCTTCTCAGCCTCGGGCTTGAGGATGGAGCGGTTCGGCTCATAGCCGCCGACCTTGTGCGCTGCAGCGGTGGCGATGTAGCCGATGTTGCCATTGGCATAACCGACGATGATGGGCGTGGCGCGGTCGGCGATGGCTTTCTCAAGCTGGAAGCCAAACTCGACCATCGGCTCGCCGGGCATGGTGAGCAGCAGGTAGGGACCGATCTTCAAAGCCATCAGTTCGGCATTCACCGGGCCTTCTTTGCCAGGCAACTCGACCACCTCGCTGGCGACGCGGATCTGGTAAAAGGTCTCGCGCTTGTGCAGTTGCTCGCGTGTGACGCTGAAGGCCGTGGCGCGCGCCACCGCTCCGCCGAGATCGCGGCCTGCCCACTGGATGTCCGCTTCATCCGCGCAGCGGTAGGGATAGCCGGGCAGATTGGGCCGGATGTCACCCGCGCAGCCCTGCATGAACATGACGCTGGTCTTTTGCGCGTAGCACATCTCGACAAAGCTCTGCGCCTCTCCGGGGAAGTCGGCGCTCATCTTGGGGTAGCCTTTGGGATAGGGCTGCGAGCCTTTGTCGCCCCAGGTGAAGAAGCAGGGATGGCACACAGCGTGCATGATCACCGACATGGGTGTGAGCGAGGTGCCGTCATCGAAGCGCAGCACCTTCACGCGTGGATCGTTCGGGCCATCGGGATTCAGACTGACGACGGCGCGGCCATCGTAGGTCTTGCGGCGGTTGATGCCGAAGCTGATGCGGTCTTCGCCATAGCCGATGCTCACGGGCTTCATCGCGCTCACAGCTTGTTTGGCGGCGGTGCCTAGTTTGCTGATGAGGTCTGCCGCCCAGCGCATGTTTTCGACATAGCCTGGACCGGAGTGATTGTGCGAGGCAGCGACGAGAATGTTGGCCGCAGGCACGCCGGTTTCCGCCTCGATCCTCGTCCTCGCATCCCGCACCATGTCCTCCCAGGCACCGATGGTGTCGAGCGTGACGATGGCGGCCTTCGTCTCGCCGTCATCAAGGATCAAGACACCTGCGTGCAATGGATCGCGCACGCCAGTGACCTGCCGCACATGTCCTACGATCTTGGTAGATGCGGCATCGGGCGGTGTGATGTCGATTTTCGCGACACCAGCCCGGAGGTTGGAGATGACAGGAAACTGCCCATCCTTGACCTCCTGTGCGCCGAGTGGAGTGAGCAACGACCAGGACAGGAGTGCGATGAAGGGACGGAGGTGCATGAAGTCATCTACGCATCCACGAGGCGGAGTTCATCGGCAGGATCGAGAGTCTGCGGCCTACACCACGGTCTTTCCTTTGACATTCCAGGTCATAAACTCAGACTCGGCCCCGCCATGACTATCTTTCGCGCTCTGACGCTCTCCATCTTTGTTTCCAGTTCGGCCTTCGCGGCTGACGACTACGTTCCCGGTCCTGACTCCAAACCGCAGCCCGGTGTGCCGAAGGGCGAGGTCATCAAGCTCGAGTTCAAGGGCAGCAAGATCTTCCCCGGCACGGTGCGTGACTACTGGATCTATGTGCCCGCGCAGTATTCGCCGGACAAACCGGCCTGCGTGCATGTGAACCAGGACGGCATCCAGTGGCAGGCTCCGGTGGTGTTTGATAACCTCATCGCGAAGAAGGAGATGCCGGTGACCATTGGTGTCTTCGTCATGCATGGTCGCGTGCCTGCCCGCGATGGCAACACGGCGCTAGATCGCTTCAATCGCAGTGTGGAGTATGACGGCCTCGGCGATGCCTATGCGCGTTTCCTTCTCGAAGAACTGCTGCCCGAGGTGGAGAAGCAAAAGGCCAGCGATGGCCGCGCCATCCGGCTCTCTCAAAACGGCAACGACCGCTGCATCGCCGGCAGCAGCAGCGGAGCCATCGCCGCCTTCACGGCAGCCTGGGAGCGGCCTGAGGCCTTTAGCCGCGTGTTCAGCACCATCGGCACCTATGTCGATCAGCGCGGTGGCAATGATTACCCGGTGATGATCCGCAAGTTTGAGCCCAAGGCGCTGCGCGTCTTCCTCCAAGACGGCAGCAACGACGCCAATGGCACTGGCGGGAACTGGTTCCTCGCGAACCAGGAGATGCTCTCGGCCTTTGAGTTCGCTGGTTACGAAGTGAACCACGTCTGGGGCGATGGCGGCCACAATGGCAAACATGCCACGGCGATTTTCCCTGATGCGATGCGCTGGATCTGGAAAGACTGGCCGAAACCTGTGTCGAAAGGTGTGGGATCAAAAGCTCCCGTGATGGAAGTGCTCGGTGCCGACAGCGAATGGCAGCTCGTGAGCGAAGGACACGGCTTCACCGAAGGTCCCGCCGTGAATGCCAAGGGCGAAGTCTTCTTCACCGACATCCCGAACAGCCGCATCCACAAAGTCGGGCTCGATGGCAAGGTCAGCGTCTTTGCCGAAGACACCGGCAAGGCCAATGGACTCATGTTCGGCCCCGATGGCCGTCTCTTTGCCTGTGCGAATGGCAAGAAGCAGATCCTGTCCTACGACGAAGCGGGCAAGGCTACCGTGATCGCCGAAGGCATCGAATCCAACGACCTCTGCGTGGCGCAGAACAGCAACCTCTACGTCACTGATCCACCGCACAAGCAAGTCTGGCTCATCACACCAAAGGGTGAGAAGCGCGTGGTGGATACCAATGACAAGGGCGGTATCGCCTTCCCGAACGGCGTGCGTTTGACGCCGGATCAAAGCCTGCTGCTCGTGGCCGACATGCGCGGGCAGTTCGTCTGGAGTTACCACATCGAAGCCGATGGCACCCTCAGCGCCAAGCAGCCCTACCATCACCTGCGCCTGCCTGATGGCGTCATGGAAAGCGGAGCCGATGGCATGACCGTGGACAGTAAAGGCCGCCTCTACATCACCACGCATCTCGGCATCCAGTTCTGCGATCAGGCAGGCCGCGTGAACGGCATCATCGCCAAACCCCAGCGCAAATGGTTGGCGAATGCCGTCTTCGGCGGCCCGAACTTCGACGCACTCTACGCCTGCAGCAGCGACAAGCTCTACAAACGCAAGACGACGGTGAAGGGCGTGAGATCGGCTGAGGCACCGATCAAGCCGGAGAAGCCGAGGCTGTAAGAATGGCTTCGCGTTTCTGGTTTCTAGTTCCAAGTCAGTTGCGAGTTCAGCGCTCGCTTGAAACCTGAAACTTGGAACCTATTGCCATGAAGCCGATTCTCATCTCCTGCCTCCTCACTTTGTCTCTATTCGCCGCCGATGTCGCCTCGGTGACGAAGCAGGAGTTGCCGTCGCTCATCTCGCTTTATCAGGAGCTGCATGGGAACCCGGAGCTGTCACTGCATGAGGTGGAGACGGCGGCACGCATTGCCAAAGAGCTGCGTGAGGCGGGCTTTGAGGTCACGGAGAAGGTCGGCGGCAACGGGCTCGTCGGGGTGCTGAAGAATGGCGAAGGGCCGGTGATCCTGGTGCGCACCGATTTGGATGGCTTGCCCGTGAAGGAGCAAACGGGTGCGCCGTATGCGAGCACGAAGATCGTGAAGGATGATCTGGGCCGCGAGGTGAACGTGATGCATGCCTGCGGTCATGATGTCCACATGGCGAGCTTCATCGGCACAGCGCGCGCTTTGAGCAAGCTACGGGATCAGTGGAAGGGCACGGTGGTCATGATCGGGCAACATGCCGAGGAGCGTGTGCTCGGAGCGCGGCTGATGCTGCGAGCGGGGTTGTTTTCCAAGTTCCCGAAGCCGGACAAAGCCATCGCGCTGCATTGCTCTGCCGACATGGCGCATGGGCAGGTGGGCATCGTCGAAGGTTTCGCTTTGGCGAATGTCGATAGCGTGGAGATCGTGGTGAAAGGCGTCGGTGGGCATGGCTCCATGCCGCATCTGGCGAAGGACCCGATCGTGCTCGCCTCGCAGATCGTGCTGGCTTTGCAGACCATCGTGAGTCGCGAGGTGAAGCCTGGTGATCCGGCGGTGGTCACGGTGGGCAGCATCCACGGCGGCACGAAAAGCAACATCATCTCCGACGAGGTGCGCCTCCAGCTCACCCTGCGCAGCTACCGGACCGAGACGCGCCAGCACCTCATCGACTCCATCAAACGCATCGTCGAAGCCCAGGCCAGATCCGCGAACATGCCTGCCGACAAAATGCCCGAGGTCATCGTCTCGGATGATCGCGCCAACGCACTCTATAATCAGCCCGCCCTCTGCGCCGAGGTGCGCCAGATCTTCGAGCAGACCCTGGGTGCGGCGAATGTGCTCACGCGTGAACCTGTGATGGGAGCCGAGGACTTCTCCGAATACGGCCTGACCAAAGAGAAGGTGCCGCTGTGCATGTTCTGGCTCGGCACGCAGCCGCCTGAGGTCGTCGCAGAGGCCAAAGCGAAAGGCACCACGCTGCCGTCACTGCACTCGCCCTTTTTCAAACCGATTCCAGAGCCGAGCATCGAGACCGGTGTGATGGCGATGACTTCGGCGGTGATCGGGTTGATGAAGAAGTAAGGCGGCCTACGATTCAAAGCGCCGACCTGCTGGATACGAGCCGACGCTGCGGATCATGGCGCCATCGACACGGGTTTGCTCAAGCGCGGACTGGAAGCTGGGCTCGGCGGGGCTGCCTTCGATCTCGATGTAAAACCGGTACTTGTTCGGCTGCCCGCGGATGGGGCGTGACTCTAGGCGCTTCAGGTTCACGCCAGCATCACTCAGCGGCGTGAGGAAGCGGCAGAGACTACCCGCGCGGTCCGGCAGCTCGACGACGAGAGCGGTGCGGTTGTTTTCCATTGATGCCGCGTTCTCCTGATGTCCGAGTAAATAAAATTGCGTGATGTTTGGCACCTCGCCCGCGATGGGGAAGTGCAGCAGCGCCAGCCCGTGCCGCTCGGCGTTCTGCCGTGGGCCGATGGCTGCCGCTCCGGCCTGCGTGGCGGCCTTTTCCGCCGCCTTCGCCGTGCTGGCTTCGATGACACGCTTCGCATCCGGGTAGTTCGCCCGCAGCCATTCGTCGCAGTGGAAAAAGGGCATCGCGTGCGAGTGGATGGTCTGCACCGCTGCTCCCGATTTGCCGAGCAGGGCCAGCTTCACATCGAGCGTCAGTTCTTCGATGATCTTCAAGTGGCAGCGCTCATCCACGAGCCGGTCCACCGTGTCGATGATGAACCCGCCAGAGGAGTTCTCGATGGGCACCAGCCCGAGAGCATCAGGGTGCGAGCCGAGGTAGTCGAAGACCTCGCCGATGTTCACCATGAGTTGCACGGGCGCTCCTGGGAAACGCTGCTGGGTCAGCAGATGAGAAAAGCTGCCGTCAGGGCCGAGACAGGCGAGTGTGGGCACGGCGGAAGACATGCTGGGAAAACAGCCTCACATCAGATCCGAGGCCAGCACGGAGTTCGCCGCGCGCATGGCAAGATCCTTCGCCTGTGACACCACGCGGAAAGCGGAGGTGTCGAAGCGATAGCCATGGCAGCTCGGGCAGGTGACCGCACGCGTCACCACGATGGAACCACAAGCCTCGCAGACTTTGTACTGCTCGGGATGGCTGGTGATTTTTTCCGCCTGCTTCAACCTGTTGTTGGATGGCTGTTCGGGGGCGCTCATGTGGGTGTGTGGATGATGCTACGTTTGCTGCTGGTGGTGTAAACGAGATTTCTCGCGTAGCAAGCGGCGTCACGCTCAGGAATGCGAACAAGGCTCTTGATGATCAAGCCGGTCCAAACACGGCTTAACCATACTGCTTGCAGCGTTCCAGCCGGCAAGGCACCTTTCCCACCATGAAAGCATCCGCCCGATCCCTGGTGCAAATCTGCTCAGCCTGCTTCCTGATCGCGATCATCGCCTGGATGAGTCAGCGCATGAACCGCATGGAAGTCCCGACGCCAGCCCCTGCGGAAGCGGCTCCGACCAGCGCCGTCGAGTGGTCGCTGAAGAATGCGGAAACCATCGGCCAAATGAAGGAATTTGCTGAACAGATCGCCGAAGCAAGGCAGCTGAAACCGAATCAAGCGACTCTCCAAGATCCCATCTTCAGCCTGCCCGATGTTGGCGATTCGGAGCTCAAGCGTGTGAAAACAGTGCCGTGGGGAGCGACGGACCCGGACTCCTTTTGGCGCTCTCAGGTGGACGGCGCGAGCCAAACACTCCGCGAAGCAGGTCTGGGCAAATACAGCCGCTGAAGTGGTGTGCTCACCCCAGAATGCGAACAGGTCACTTGTCGATCAGCCCCAGCGATTGCGGCCCCGTATGAGAAAGTCGGCATCCTTGCTGCGTATGCAATGGGCCGTCTTCTGTCATGCCCCCCCCGATTCCACAGTTCCGAGCACTCCTGCTCGGCGGTTTGACCGCCGGAGTGGCGCTGTGCTCCCAAGCTGCGCCGGATGCAGCGGGCATTGAGTTCTTTGAAAAGAAAGTCCGCCCCGTGCTGGTGGAGCGCTGCTTCGAGTGCCACTCCACGACTGCGAAGGTCAAAGGCGGACTCTCGCTCGATTCGCGGGACTCCATCCTGACAGGCGGCGACAGCGGACCAGCGCTGGTGGCTGGCAAGCCGGAGCTGAGCAAGCTCATCGAGGCCATCGGCTACAAGAATCAGGACATGCAGATGCCGCCGAAGAGCCCGCTCAGCGCTGCCGAGCAGGAAGCGCTGACTCAGTGGGTGAAAATGGGCGCACCTGATCCACGAACTGGCTCTGCGCCGGTGGCGAAAACCACCATGGGCATGGATCTGAAAACCGGGCGCGAGTTCTGGTCCTTCAAACCGCTCGCTGCACCGACACCACCCGCCGTGAGCAACACCGCCTGGGTGAAAACACCCGTCGATGCCTTCCTACTGGCCCAGCTTGAGTCAAAGAACCTCTCCCCATCGCCACCTGCTGACAAACGCACCCTCATCCGCCGTGCCACGCAGGACCTGACAGGCCTACCAGCGACACCGGAGGAGGTCGAAGCCTTCATCAAAGACGAGTCTTCCGATGCCTTCTCACGCGTCATCGAGCGCCTGCTGAACTCACCCGCCTATGGCGAACGCTGGGGCCGCCACTGGCTCGATGTCGCCCGCTACGCCGACTCGAATGGCATGGATGAAAACGTCGCCTTCGGCCATGCCTGGCGGTATCGCGACTACGTCGTCCGTGCCTTCAACAACGACAAACCCTTCGACCAATTCCTCATCGAGCAAGTCGCTGGCGATTTGCTGCCTGCCCATGACACGGCGGATCGTCACGAAGCTCTTGCCGCCACCGGATTCCTCGCGCTCGGCGGTCGCGTGCTCGCCGAGCCCGACGTGAAGAAGATGGAACTCGATATCATCGACGAGCAGCTCGACACCCTCGGCAAAGCCTTCCTCGGCATGACTTTCGGCTGTGTCCGCTGCCACGATCACAAATTTGATCCCGTCACCCAGGCGGACTACTACGCGCTCGCCGCCATCTTCCGCAGCACCCGCTCGCTCTCGGATGAAAAGATGGGCGCGATCAAATTCTGGTATGAGCATCAGATGGCCACGCCCGAGCAGATCGCTGCCAAAAAAACCCACGAAGCCAAAGCCGCCGAAAAAAGGAAGGTCGTCACCACTTTCACGGCCAAAGCACGCGCTGAGCTGAAAGCCGAGCTTCACGCTCACGCCGCCGACTACCTCACTGCTGCCGCGCAGTTGCCGGATGAGCCTGACTTTGCCGATGTCGAAAAGCTCGCCGCTGCCGCCAAACTCCGCCCGCGCTACCTGCTCACCTGCCGCCAATATCTCACCCGGAAAAACGAACATCCCTTCTTCGCCCAATGGCGCTCTTTGACCGCCGCGAAGAAGCCTGCTGAGGTCCGCACGCATTACGCACCCCTCTTTGAAGCTGCGCTGAAACTCGACCCGAAGGCCAAAGACAAGCCCGCAGCCGACATCGCCGAAGCTCGTGCCGCGCTCGATGACATCGCCGGCTTCCTCGCCATCCCGGACAAGGACGCAGATGCCTTTGATGCCGCCACGCTGGCAAAGGTCACGTCCATGATGGACGACCTCATGACGGTCGAGGACGCGATTCCCGATCCACCTGCCTTCATGGGCGTCGGCGAAGCTGCGATCACTCGCGCCATGCCGATCCACATTCGCGGCAGCTATTTGACGCTCGGTAAGGAGATCGAGCGCGGCTTCCCCGAAGTCATGCGCACCTCCCTGACGAAACCCGTGTTGCCCGCGAAGCAGAGCGGACGTTTGGAGCTCTCCCGCTGGCTGGCTTCCAGCGAGCATCCGCTCACCGCCCGCGTCATGGTAAACCGCCTGTGGCGCTGGCATTTCGGCAAAGGCATCGTCACCTCCACGGACAACTTCGGCGTGCTCGGCGACAAGCCCTCGCATCCCGAACTGCTCGACTGGCTCGCCCGCGTCTTCATCGAGAACGGCTGGTCCATGAAGGACATGCACCGCCTCATCATGAAATCGAGCGCCTACCAGATGGCCTCCAGCCATCCCAGCTCCGGCACTGCCTCCTCATCGCCTGATCCCGCCATGCTCGATCCCGAAAATCGCCTGCTCTGGCGCTTCAACATCCAGCGCCTCGAAGCCGAGCAGATCCGCGACAGCATCCTCCACGTCTCCGGCACCCTCAGTCAGCAGATCGGCGGAAAAACCATCCCGCTGCGGAATCGCGAGTTCGTCTTCAATCACACCTCCCGCGACCACACCACCTACGAGACCCCGCGTCGCGCTCTGTATCTGCCCATCATCCGCAATCATCTCTACGACATGCTGGAGCAGTTCGACTATCCCGATCCCACGATGCCCACCGGCAGTCGCAACGCCACCGTCGTCGCCCCGCAGGCGCTCATCATGATGAATGCGCCCGTCGTCATGGACTCCGCCGCCGCCCTGTCCAAACGCATCGCCCGGGACACCAACAACGGCTCCATCGCCGCACGTCTCCACCGCGCCTACGACCTCGCCTACGGCCGCGAGCCGAACACCCGCGAACTCGACCGTGCCAGCCGCTTCATCGAAGGCAGCCCCAACAAGGACGAAGCCTGGTCATTGCTCTGCCAGTCCCTGCTCGCGGCGAATGAGTTCATGTACCTTCGCTAAAACCATGAAGACGCCTTTCTCACGCCGCCAACTTCTCCAAAGCTCCGTCGGGGGTTTTGGGTATCTGGCTTTGAATGCGATGCTGGCGCAGTCGAGCGCTGCGGCACCTTCAGCGATACTGAACCCGCTGCTGGCGAAGAAGACGCACTTCACACCGAAGGCGAAACGCGTCATTTTTCTCTTCATGAAGGGCGGGCCATCGCATGTGGACACCTTTGATCCGAAGCCGCTGCTCCAGCGCGATGACGGGAAGGCCTATCCTTTCCAGGTGCCGCGTGTGACCTTTGCGGCCACGGGCAAGCTGCTGAAGTCGCCGTGGAAATTCCGCCAGTATGGTCAGAGCGGGCTTCCAGTGAGCGAGCTCTTCCCAAATGTGGCGCAATGTGCCGATGAGCTCTGTGTGGTGCGCTCTCTGCACGGCACAAATCCCGCCCACGGCGGCGCTTTGCTGAAGCTGCACACGGGCAGCGATACTCAGGTGCGGCCGAGCATGGGCTCATGGATCACTTATGGTTTGGGCACGGAGAATGATGACCTACCCGGCTTCATCACCATCTGCCCCACGCTTGCGCATGGCGGCGTGAACAACTGGGGCGCGGCTTTCCTGCCTGCGTGGACTCAGGGCACGCCCATCGGCAATGCGAGTGTCCCTTCCAGCCAGGCCTTCGTGAAGCACATCCGCAATCCGCGCTTGAGCGAGGCCATGCAGCGTCGCCAGCTCGACTTCCTCGCGGAGTCGAATCAGGAGCATCTCAAGCTCGCCGGAGATGACTTGGCGCTTGAAGGCCGCATCAACAGCTTCGAGCTGGCCTTCCGCATGCAGGGCACCATGCCCGAGGTACAGGACATCACGCACGAGACAGTGGCCACGCAGAAGATGTACGGCCTCGACAATCCCGTGACGGCGAACTTTGGCCGCCAATGTCTCATGGCGCGTCGTTTCCTGGAAAAGGGAGTGCGCTTCGTTCAGGTGACTCACAGCGACAGCGAGGTGCAGTGGGATCAGCACGGCAATCTCTACAAAGGTCACAGCAAAAACGCCGCTGAGGTGGACAAGCCCATCGCCGGACTGCTGAAGGATCTACGCTCGCGCGGACTGCTGGATGACACACTCGTCATCTGGGGCGGCGAGTTTGGTCGCACGCCCACGGCCCAGGGCAAGGACGGTCGCGATCACAACCCCTACGGCTTTACCATGTGGATGGCCGGCGGCGGTGTGAAGCCCGGCTTCGCCTACGGAGCCACGGATGACTACGGCTGGTTCGCCCAGGAAAACAAAGTCCACATTCACGACCTCCACGCCACCATCCTGCACCTCCTCGGTATGGATCACGAGCGCCTCACGCACCGCTATGCCGGCCGCGATTTCCGCCTCACGGACATCGCCGGGCACGTGGTGAAGGATCTCATCGCGTAGGCTGCGCGGTCGGCGTGATCCACGCCCGCCAGTGCGGCAGCAGCCAGAGCACGATCATCAGAATCCAAAGCGTGCCGAGGCAGCAGGCGAGGCCGAGGCTGGAGATGCCGCGATTGCCGGCGAAGAAGAGGCTGGAGAAGCCGATCACCGTGGTCATGCCGGAGAAGAAGACGGCGCGGCCTGTGCTGGCCTGCACTTGGCGGACGTCGTTGCCGGTGCGTTGCAGGGCGAGCAGGATGTGGATGCCGTAGTCGATGCCGGTGCCGAGCAGGAGAGGGATCGCCGCGAGGCTGGCGAGATTCCAGCCAAGTCCGAGCAGGCTCATCGTGGCTGCCAAAGCACCGAGCCCGCCCGCAAGCAGCAGCACGGAGAGCAGCAGATCCCGCCAGCGGCGGAAGGTGATGAAGAGCGTCAGCGCGATCAGGCCGACGATGGGGATCAACTGCTGGTTCAGATCTGCGCGAACCAAGGTGGAAAGCGCACCGCCCAGCGTCTCCCAGCCTGCCACCCAGGCACCGGTGTCGGGCGTGAGGAGCTTTTGCAGTTCGGCGAGTTTGGCCCGGTCCGGCAGGCCGGGCTTTCCTGGCACACTCACGGAGGCGAGCACGATACCTTCCCCTGGCTTCATGCCTGCGGCTTCGGCACGAGTGCCAGTGGCGAGCACACGATTTAAAATGGAGGCGGCGGCAGCTTCGGTATCGCCTTGTTTCCACACGCCACAGACGCCTCGCAGCAGGCCCATGGCCGCTTCGGTGAAACCGGCCGCGTCGATCTCTTTTTCCAGCCTCGGTTGTTCGCGCTGGAGCCAGTCGATGAAGGCACGGTTGGCAGTCTGAGCCTGAGGATCACTCACGAGCATCGTGGGCAGCATGTGGCGGACGAGGGTGCCGGATTTCACGGCTCCATCGAGCTTTTCGCTCAGCGACTGCGTCCGCGCCCGCAGGTCGGCTGCGGGTCCGGTGATCAGAACGGGAAGGCTGGCTTCGTTGTCACGACCGAGCCGCTCCTGCACCCACTGAAAGGTGTCCATCGACTCGCTCTTGGTCGGGCGGAGAGCCTCGGCGCTGGATTGGAAAGCAGGCAAACCTTTGAGGGAAAGAATGCCTGCGATGCCGAGCACGAGCACCAGCGTTCCGGCCACGGCGAGCCCGCGATGAGAATACCAGGCTGGGGCGGAGGTCGCGGGTTGTTCGAGCTGCCTCCCAGCGGCCAGTTTGGGAACAAAGAAGACCATCACGCCCAAACCAGCGATCACACCAATCGCCACTAGAAGCCCCATCTCCGCCATGCCGGGCAGGCCGCTGAAAAGCAGCGAGAGAAACACCACCGCCGTGGTGCAGGCACCGGCGGCGATTCCCGGCGCGGCGAGCTTTCTCAAAGCGCCGGCATCAAGCTGCGGATGCTGCCTCGCCTCCTGGATGATGAGCACGGCGTAGTCGATGATGATCCCAAGCACGATGGCCGCGAAGCCGAGGGACATGATGCTGAGCTTACCCACGATGAGCCCGCCAAAGCCGAGCGTGAGCACCATGCTCAGCGCCACGAGTCCCTGAATCCAGAGCAGCGGCTTCAGGCGCCGAAACATGATCCAGAACAGCAGCGCGATGAAGACCTCCGTCATGCCGATGGTGCTCGACATGTCCTTCTCGATCCCTGCGCCGATCTCCGCCTGGAAGGCAGGCTCGCCCGTGTAGCGGACGGTGGCGGTTTGATCCTTCGTCACCAGCGCGACCTCGGCTTTGATCTGCTCCAGCCAGGCTCCGGCTACCTTGTAATTGCCCACACCTGTCGCTGGCGTGACCATCAGTGCACGAAAGGCGCCGTCTTCCGAGACGAGGCCGAAGAGCGAGCCCTCCAGCGCGCCTGCCGCCGAGGTGTCGAGACTTTCCAGGAGCCCGAGTGGATCATACGAAGCCCGCTGCACACGCTCGGCATCTAGCGAGGTCGCCACGGCGTTCAGGGCCTTGTGGAGCTGAGCCTTCGCGCCATCGCCTTCCAGCTTGGCCTGCACGGCGCGCAGCTTCGCTGGGTCCGTGTTTTGCAGCGACCACGCCAGCAGCGCTGCACCGGATTGCGCCTGGGCCTCCATCGGCTGCGCCCATCGCACCTCCTTCACCAGATCCGTGCGCTTTTGCAGTCGCTCGGCCAGAGCCGTGGTCAGCTCCTCCGAAGTCGCCTCATCCTCCGCCTCCAGGGCGATCACGAGATCGCTCCCGCCCGCAAAGCCATCCCGAAGCAGCTTCAGCGCCCGCACCTCCGGCACCTCGCCCGGCAGCGTGGCCAAAATGTCCGTCTCCAGCCGCAGCCGTGCCAGTCCGATGACGACGAGAGGCAAAAGGACGAGCGCGACGAGCCAGGATTTTTTCATGAAGGCTCCATGCTTGGCTGGAAATTAGGCGCGAGGCAACGATCAAGACGACATCACTGCCCCGGATGCCACCGAAAGTGCCCGTTGAGCGGAAACTTGAAGAGGCGGTCTTCGCATTGGGGGCCCTGGCCGATGTTGTGGCCGAGGTGCAGGTGATGAGGTCATCGTAAATGATGACATCCACGCCAAGCATCGAGTGGAAGGTCAGGCTTCAATGGAGTGTCGTCTGTCTTATCGCGATGCCGGACTGGCCGTAGCGGTTTCTTGAAGAGGCTCTGCCAATCTCAAGAATGTACGCGCCAGCCGGAAGATATGCCGAGCCATGTGCACCTGTCCGGGCTCCAACCAGCGGCCACCCAAGAATAAAACATTGACTAGGTGAAAGCTGGCAGCCTGTAATCGGCGTGGAAGCTGCTGTAGAGCTTTTCCGCCAATCAAATACACACTCGAACCATGCGCCGAACCTGTCTTGCTGTTTTAATATTGGGGCTGCCAGTAGCAGCCATGTCTGCGGAAGGCCTACGCTCACTACCAGACTCGGCAGGCGGCCTAGGCATGGTCGGAGGACGAATGACGCTGCTGGATGATCCCTCTGTGGTCAGAGCCAACCCCGCCTCCATGGGCCAGATCACGGATTCCTCCCTGATGTTGAACTTCCAAGCTTGGCATGGGGAGACGGACTTCAAAAGCTCTGCCACGGGCGCGGAGGACTCCATGATCCTGAACTGGAAGCTCTTGGGCAGCATTTACAGCGTCATCCCTCTGTCAGAAAAGCTGTCCTTCGGGTTCGGCGTGAGTGTTCCCTTTGGTCTTTCCATCAATTGGCCGCGTGACGGTGCTTTCCGCTACACTGCGCCTTATGATGCGGTGCTGGAGACCGTGGCCTTGAACCCGGCTCTGAGCTACGAATTCACAGATTGGCTCAGTGTCGGCGCTGGCTTGGATGTCTTTTACTCCCGGCTGAAGCTGGATCAGGCCTTCCCTTGGTTCATCCCACTTGGGGCTCCCACACCAGATGGTGACCTGACGATGGAGGGCACTGGATGGGGCATCGGCAGTTACATGGGTATCAATGTTCAGATCGCCGAACGTCACCGCCTCGCTTTCACGGGAAGGCTGCCAGTGACGGTTTCTTACCAGGGAGAGGCGACTTGGTCGAACGTGCCCGGTCCGCTTGCGGGTGTGTTCAAATCCCGCACAGACTTTGGCAGCGAGATCCAGTTCCCTGGCAGCATCGGTGTCGGTTATGCCTGGGACATCACGGACCGGCTCGCCATGGGCGTGGAGTATGAGTGGATTCAGAACTCCACGCATGATGACCTGCCGCTGGAAGTGGGGGGGAACCAGGCCCTGCTTGGCGGTGGCGGCTTGGCTTTAAAATGGAAGGACTCCTACAGCACCGGCATCGGCCTGCGTTACCGTGCCACGAAAAACCTCACCCTGCGCGCGGGCTACCTCTATTCATCCTCTCCGCTGCGTGACAGCACCTACATCCCTTCTGTGCCGGCCAATGACCGCCATCTTTTCAGCATCGGCGGAGGCTATACACGGGGGAAAAACACCATCGACGTCTCCTACACTTTCATGCCCATGGAGTCCCGCTCCGTGCGTGGGGCCAGTCAGCCTGCTTTCAATGGCGACTATGACTACACTTGGAATGTGCTGGCACTGAGCTACACCCGCCGTTTTTGAGGCTGGCACAGCTTCACCCCTGGGGCATGAATCGCCATGACGGACCGCCTCATCTACGAGAGCAAAAAGTCGAAAGTCTTCCGCCGTGAGGCGGAAGGCGGGGGGGATATCACGGCGGTGAAGGTGATCAACTACGAGTTCCCAACGCCGGCGGACATCGCCCAGTTTCACAACGAGTATGACATCATCAGCGGCCTGCGCCTTGCTGGGGTGCGCAATGCCATACGCAAGACACGGGAAAACAACCGCCATGTGCTGGAGATGGAGTGGGTGGATGGCGAAAGTCTGAAGTCCGCCTTCCGCCACAAGTCGGGGGACATCGTGGATGTACTGTACATTTTCACGGCCTGCGCGCGTGCTCTGGCGGAGATCCACCAGCATCACATCATCCACAAGGACGTCAGCCCACTGAACATCCTCGTGGATCTGCAAGAGCGCCGAGTGTGGCTCATCGACTTCGGCATCTCCACGAATCTGGATCTCAAGCAGCCCTACGTCAGCAATCCCGAACTCATCGAAGGTACGCTGGCTTACTGTGCCCCAGAGCAGACCGGGCGGATGAATCGCACGGTGGATTTCCGCGCCGATCTCTACTCGCTCGGGGTCACGTTTTATGAAGTGCTGGCCGGGGCGCTGCCCTACCAGGCGGCGGATGCGATGGAGATGGTCCATGCCCACTTGGCGCAGGTCCCTCCACCCGTGCGGGCGCTGAATCCGAAGGTGCCTGCGGCGCTGTCAGACATCATCAGCAAGCTGCTCGCCAAAGATCCTGACGACCGCTACCAGTCAGCTCACGGGCTTCA
>JBILPY010000517.1:0-3682 GCA_044373575.1 Prosthecobacter sp.
ACCACGCCTGCACTCGTCGCCGTTTCCGGCGGGCGGGATTCTGTGGTGATGCTGGACTGGCTGATCTCGCAGGGGCTGCAGCAGCTCATCGTGTGTCATTTGAATCATGCGCTACGGGGCCGCGAATCAGGTCATGACGCGGCCTTTGTGCGGCGTTTGGCGAAGAAGCACGGGCTGGCCTGTGAGATCCGCAGGGCTGATGCGGCTGAGTATGGCCGGAGGCACCGGATGTCTGTGGAGACGGCGGGGCGGCTGCTGCGGTATGACTTTCTCGGGGAGATGGCTGCCAAGCATGGGGCAGGGGTCATTTATCTGGCGCATCATGCGGAGGATCAGGCGGAGACGATCCTGGCGCATCTCTGTCGTGGGGCCGGGCTTTCCGGTGCGTCTGGCATGGCGCAGGAGACGGAGTTCATCCGCCATGGGCGGCGATCCGAGCTTGTGCGGCCTCTGCTCCACTGGCGTCGCTCCGAGATCGATGTCTACATTCGCGAGCACGGGCTGAGCTTTCGCGAAGATTCGTCGAATCGCTCCCATGGCCCGCGCCGCAATCGCCTGCGTCATGAGGCTTTGCCGCTGCTGGGCGAGATCTTCGGGCGCGATGTGGCGCCCATCCTTGCGCGGTTCGGTGAGCAGGCGGCGCGGGATGATGCGGCGCTGTGGAGCCTAACATTGCCTCTTTCCAAAGAGCATCTGCTCCCGGACGGCGGTCTGAAGATCACCGCCACGCTCAAGCACGAGCACCCTGCCATCGTCTCCCGGCTGCTGCGCTGGTGGCTGGTGGAGTCGCTGAAGCTGCCTGACCTCGGTCATGCCGAGATCGAGCATGCGCTGACGATGCTCCAGGCGGGTGGTCCTGCGAAAATCAATCTGCCCGGTGGGCATCACCTCCGCCGTAAAGCGGGAAGACTCTGGGTCCAGCGATCATCATGAAGCCTCTTTTCCTCCTCCTCCTGACCGTTTGCGCCGTGTTTGCAAACACGCAGACGGACATCGAGTACGCCCGTGTCGGCGACTTTTCCATGAAGCTGGATCTGCACCGGCCTGCCATGCCGAAGTCTCCGCTCGTCGTCTATGTTCATGGGGGAGCGTGGCGTGCGGGATCGAAGTCGGATGTGCCGATTGCGGCGCTGCTGGACCGCGGCTTTGCCATCGCCAGTGTGGATTACCGGCTTTCGACGCAGGCGGTCTTTCCAGCCCAGATCCACGACATCAAAGCAGCGATACGTTTTCTCCGCGCGAGTGCTGAGCGCTTCCAGATCGATGCCACCAGCATCGCGATCATCGGCTCCTCAGCAGGCGGACATCTGGCAGCGCTGACGGGCGTGACGAATGAGAACAGGGCCCTCGAAGGCAAAATCGGCGAGCATTTGGATCAAAGCAGCGGTGTGCAGATGATCGTGAGTCTCTATGGGGCGTCGAATCTCCAGACGATCCTGGCGCAGAGCACGGAATACGGGCTGAAGATGCGTGTGCCAGCTCTGGAGCTGCTGCTGGGTGGGCAACCAACGGAGAAGCCCGAGCTGGCGAAGCTCGCCAGTCCCGTGGCCCATTTGGACAAAGACGATCCTCCTCTGCTCCTGATCCATGGTGAGGCTGACCCGCAGATGCCGCCCCAGCAGTCGCGTGAACTCGCCAAAGCGTATGAAGACATGGGCTTGGCGGTGAAACTCATCACTCTGCCCGGCAGCAGGCATGGAGGTGATGAGTTTTACGACGGTGAACGCACGGACACGATGGCTGCCTTCTTGAGCGAAGCTCTCGCTGGCGGAAAGAAGGCAACCCGGTGACGGTGGATCACGCCTTGTCTTTGATGTGAGCCCAGCAGTGAACGTGGGGCTCGCCACGGAAGAACCAGATCATGTTTGGCCCCTCGATCTGCCAGACATCCCAGACGCCGTCTTTGCCGATGTCCTGGTTCTTATAATAGGCCAGGTGGAGGTTATCGAAGCCGCCGGCCTCGATGTACTTCATCGATTCGGTGGCGTCTTCGGCGCGGAAGGGCGCGAGGAGATCCTTCAAAACGCCACGGACGAGGCCTTTCTGGTCGGCGCCGAGTTCGGTCATGGGGATGCCGTCGAGTCCTTTGGTTTTGCCGGTGAGCTTGACGGTGTCGTTGCCTTCCTCATCGCGGCTGGCGTCACAGAGGGCGAGTTCACGTTGTTTGGGATCGAGCGCCTGGAAGACTTCGTTGGCGCGCTTGGCCTGGAACCAATAGGCGTTGCCCTCGTGGGTGGGGCCTTCATTGAAGCTCTTGGCGGCATGGCCATAGAAGATGGGGCCCCCAAAAGCGGTGCCCGCCTCGCTGTCGCCATCGCAACGGCGTGTGCAGTGGCGGCCAGTGAAGACAAACTCGGACTTGCCGCTGCCGGGCGTGCCGAAGATGGCGATGGAGGCGCTGGCGAATCCGCCATCGCGCAGGTTGTCCTGATCGAACTGGCGCCAGACTTCCTTCTTGTACTCCTCGCTGTGCAGCTTGTCGAAGATCTGGCGGACGAGGTCCTGCTGATCGGACTTCAACACATCGCGGAGACGCTTGGGGCGGATATGCCAGTTGTTGTCCACTTTGAGACGAAGCGGGTCATCCCAGGGAAGGCAGATGGCGGCGCGCTGGGGTTCATCGAGGCTGCCGAAAAGCTGCTGCACGAGGGTTTCGGAAGCAGGCAGCACGGCAGATGGCTGGCTGGCAAGGGAGGTTCCCATCCAGCCGGCGGCAAGAGCTTGGGCGCTTTGATGGAGGAAAAGACGGCGATTGGGGTTGGGCTGGAGGGGCATATTCATGGTGGTCAGTTTATACAAAAAACAAACCGAGGAGGGGAAGCCTTGAATTGCAGAAGCAGACAAAAGCTAGGTTGAGAAATCAGACCGGGGAGAGTCTGATGGGGGGACATGACACCCGACCAACCATCCGAAAACGACCAGACAGACGAACAGCGGACTTTGGTAACTGAGACACAACTCAGCGAAGAAGCCAGCCGTTCATGGACGCGCGAGAATCGCAGGATGGTCGTTTTGGCCCTATCTGTGGGAGTCTTTATGGTCATCGCGCACTTCACCCCCCTGCGAGCTTGGATCACCAATGTTCAGGTTTGGAAGGAACACATTAGAGATTTGGGCTGGATGGCTCATGCCGGTTTTGGCTTCGTTTGTGCAGTAAGTGTGCTTGTTGGCATACCACGCCTTCCGTTATGTGCGGTTGCTGGTCTGGTTTTTGGCTTCAGGGAAGGCATGGCTCTATCATTGCTTGGTTCGACGCTTGGATCTTATGGCGCCTTTGTTGCCGCCCGTTTGGGAGGTCGTCGTGCGGTTCTGGCTCGTGCCACGCGTTGGCCCTGGCTTGAGCCGCTGCTGAAGCAGCCATCCATGCTCAGAGTTTTTTGGGTAAGGCAGCTAATGCTGCCAGGCATCGTGTTGAACGTGCTGTTAGGAGTCACGGCGGTGCGGCACAGGACGTTTTTGATGGGGACGGTGTTAGGTTACCTGCCGATGAACATGGCTTTCACACTTGTGGGTAGCGGGCTTGGGAAGGACAGCCTGGCGAGGACGCTGATGCAGTTGATGGCGGCGATGGGATTGATCAACGTTTTGGGGTGGCTGATGTGGAGGCTGCTGGGCAAACGAAAAGCGTGACTATAGAGATGGGTGTTGTGGTGGCGGAGGTGGTTTTGGCCTTAAAAATAAA
>JBILPY010000079.1:0-11947 GCA_044373575.1 Prosthecobacter sp.
ATCTCCATCCTCATCTGGGCGGCCTCCACCTACCCGAAAAGCGACTCCCCCGATGCCTCCGTGCGTCTGGAGCAGAGCATCGCCGGCCGCGCCGGGCATCTCATCGAACCCGTGATCGCCCCGCTCGGCTACGACTGGAAGATCGGCATCGGCCTGATCGGCAGTTTTGCGGCCCGTGAAGTCTTCGTGAACACCATGGCCGTGGTCTATGCCGTGCAGTCCGAGGACGAAGAAGACATGACCCCGCTGCGGGATCGCCTCCGTCAGGAGACGCGAGCCAGTGGCAAGCCCGCCTATTCCCCGCTCGTCTGCATCAGCCTGCTCGTCTTTTACGTCTTCGCCATGCAGTGCGTCAGCACCATGGCCATCGTGAAGCGGGAGACCGGCTCCTGGGGCTGGATGTGGTTCCAGCTCGCCGCTATGACTGGCACCGCCTACGTGCTCGCCCTTGCGATTTTCCAGATCGGCACGGCGACGGGGTATTGAAGAACCTCCCAATATGCCCCCCGAATTCCAATCCATCACTGCACTGGCTGTTGTTTGTCTGACGGCTGGGATCTTTATTTGGCGGGCTTTTCGGGGCAAAAAGACGGGTTGCGGCGGGGGGTGTGGATGCTCAATAAAGCCGAACCAAAAGAAATAAGTCGAAAACGCTGGAAGCCTTTAAAATCAAGGCACGGATGACTTTGTGAAAAATTTCACAAATAAACCTTGCCTCTCTCCGCCCCCCGGCTAAAAACCACTTCGCAAACTTCCCGACCCACCCACGTATGGCATTGCCTTTGACCTCCCTCCCTTTCTCGCCCGTGCTAGCTGTTAGCGCCAAGGCGTCGGAGATGTTTGAAGCCGATGTTCTGAGCTTCATCACCAATTCGGTGATCGTTGGTCTCTGCGTCCTCGGAATCGTTTTCTATTTCTCGAAGAAGGCCACGACGAACATGACTCTCGTGCCGCATAAGGCCCAGAACTTCTTCGAGTTCGTCATCGAGTTTCTCTACGGTCGCGTTGAAGGCATTGTCGGTCACAAGCAGGCAAAGCTAGCTTTTCCTCTGCTCGGCACGCTGTTTATTTACATTCTTGTTTCAAACTGGTTCGGTCTCATTCCTGGCGTCGGCACTCTTGGTTTTGGTGACGCCACAGGTCCTTTCAGTGTCTCCGAAGTTCATGACCCACTGCTCCGTCCGCCTACGGCTGATTTGAACGCCACTCTGGCTCTCGCGGTGTCTGCCTTCCTTGTCTGGCTTTTCCTCACTATCAAGGAAGTTGGTGTTTGGGGCTTCATCGTCCACACTTTTGGTCCTAAAGGTGGCCTCAAAGGTATCATGGGCATGGTGGTCGGCGCGGTGTTCCTTTTTGTGGGTGTCATCGAAATCGTTTCAATCGTCCTCCGCCCGATGACCCTCTCGGTTCGACTCTACGGTAACATTTTTGCGGGTGAGAGCGTGCTCCACACTCTCGGTGGCTTGCTCGACAAAGCTGGGATGCCTTGGAGCTTCATCGGCGCCGTGCTCTTCCCGTTTCCTTTCTATTTCATGGAGCTTCTCGTCGGCCTTCTCCAGGCCATCGTGTTCACCCTCCTCTGCTCGGTTTACATCCAGCTCTCCACCACTCATGACGACCACGGTCATGAAGAGGGTGAGCATCATTAATTCCTGACCCCTTTGCCCGCAGGACCATGCGCAACGCGTGGATGTGGTCGAAACAACAACACCAACTCGAATACTACTATGACAATGGAACTCATCTCGATGGCCGCTGAAGGCGCTGCCGCTGCTGCATCCTCCGGTATCGCCGGTAACATCACCCAGGCCATCGGTGGCGCTGGCGCTGCAATCGGCGTGGGCCTCATCGGCTCCAAGGCCGTGGAAGCTGTCGGCCGCAATCCTGGCGCTTTCGGTAACATCCTGACCCTCGGCATTATCGCCATGGCCCTCGCTGAAGGCCTTGGCATTCTCGCCTTCTTCGTCAGCAAGTAAGTCTCCCGCGAGCGGCGGGTCGCCCTGAGTGGCCCGCCGCCGCACCTTTCCTTTTCCCTTTCGCAAGTTCGCACTCCTTCTCGTCCACCTTCAGTCTATGGAACTTCTCTCCCCCATGCTCAGCAAAATCGTCCCGGTCATCGCTGCCGGTCAGGTGGACGAAATCGTGCAAAAATTCGGCCTCGCTTGGCCGAAGTTCATCGCCCAAGTCCTCATCTTCGTGGCGGTGTACACCATTCTGAAGAAGTTCGCCTTTGGCCCCATCCTCGCCATGCTTGAGCAGCGCCGTCAGCGCATCGCCGATGGTGAAGCAAAGCTCGAAAAGATCGCCAAAGACCTCGCTGAAGCCGAGAAGAACGCCAAGTCTGTCATCGACAAGGCAAACGACGACGCCAATCGCATGATTAAGGATGCTGGTGATAGCGCCAAGTCCCTCGCTGAGAAACGCCAGCAGGAAGCCATCCACGAAGCAAACCAGATCATCGCCAAAGCCCGCGAGGCCGCCACTCTCGAACACGAGCAACTCATGGCCCAGCTGAAGCGCGAGTTCGGCCGCATGGTCTCCGACGCCACCAGCCGCGTCACCGGCAAGGTCCTCAACACCGACGACCAGACCCGCATCAATCAGGAAACCTCCGCCCAGGTCTCTCTGTAATCCCTTTCAGTCGCCCCGCTTCACGTCATGAAAATCAGCAAGGAAGCCCGCCGCAGTTCCCGCCAGCTTTTCAAAGCCTGCCTCGTTAATGGCAAGCTGGATGACTCGCGCGTGCGCTCCGTGGTGTCCAAAGTCGCCGCTGCCAAGCCTCGCGCTTACATGGGCATCCTGAATAACTTCAGTTCTCTCGTCCGTGGGGAAATCGATCGCCAGCGCGCTGTCGTTGAGAGCGCCACACCGCTGACCGCTGACCTTCAATCCAATCTCAAGACCAGTCTTTCCCAAAAGTATGGCCGCGAACTCACCCTCGAGTTCCTCGTGAGCCCCGAGCTTCTCGGCGGCATCCGCGTCAAGGTTGGTTCCGATGTCTGGGATGGCTCAGTCAAAGCCCGCCTCGAAGCCCTCAAAGCCAGCCTTTCCTAATCGTCCGAGTTCCAAAGTCCTTTCCCAAAACCAGTAGTTACCATGAGCAACATCCTCCAGGAGATCGAATCCCAAATCGCCGGACTCAAAACGGCGGTCACCAAATCCAATGTCGGCGTGGTCCGCGAGATCGGTGACGGCGCCGCCAAAGTGGAAGGCTTGAGCGATGTCATGCTCAATGAAATGATCGAGTTCCCAGGCGGCCTCTACGGCTTGGCGCTCAATCTCGAAGAAACCGAAGTCGGCTGCGTGCTTCTCGGTTCTGGCGAAAGCATCAAAGCTGGCGACGAAGTCAAAACCACCGGACGCCTTCTTTCAGTTCCTGTCGGCAAGAGCCTCCTCGGCCGCGTGGTCAACGCCCTCGGTCAAGCCGTTGACGGCAAAGGTGACATCAAAGGTGAAGCCCAGTATCCGGTCGAAAAGATCGCCCCTGGCATCATCGCCCGTAAGTCCGTGTCCGTCCCCGTGCAGACCGGCATCATGAGCATCGACGCTATGATCCCGATTGGCCGTGGTCAGCGTGAGTTGATCATCGGTGACCGCTCCACAGGCAAGACCACCATCGCTGTGGACACCATCATTTCCCAGGCCCAGCAGAACAAAGCTGCCGAGCAGGGCAAGCTGGCTGATCACAAGCCTCTCTATTGTATTTACGTCGCCGTCGGTCAGAAGCAGTCCAACGTCGCCCGTGTGGTCAAGACCCTCGAAGACGCCGGCGCGATGGAATACACCGTCGTCGTTAACGCTTCCGCTTCGGACAGCGCCGTGAACCAATACCTCGCTCCTTACACCGGTTGCGCGATTGGTGAGTGGTTCATGGACCAGGGCCAGGACGTCCTCATCGTCTTCGATGACCTTTCCAAGCAAGCTGTCGCCTATCGTCAGGTGTCCCTCATCTTGAAGCGCCCTTCCGGTCGTGAAGCTTATCCAGGTGACGTTTTCTATCTCCACTCACGTCTCCTTGAGCGTGCCTGCCGCGTGAATGAAAACTACGGCGGTGGTTCCATGACCGCTCTGCCGATCATCGAAACGCAGGCTGGCGACGTGTCCGCCTACATTCCGACGAACGTGATCTCCATCACCGACGGTCAGATCTTCCTCGAAACCGACCTCTTCTACCAGGGCATCCGCCCCGCCATCTCGGTCGGTCTTTCGGTGTCCCGCGTGGGTTCTGCCGCTCAGACAAAGGCCATCAAGAAGGTGTCCGGCACCACGAAACTCGACCTCGCTCAGTTCCGCGAACTTGCCGCCTTCGCTCAGTTCGGTTCCGACCTCGACGCTGGCACGAAAGCCAAGCTCGACCGCGGTGCTCGCATCGTTGAACTCTTCAAGCAGCAGCAGTATCAGCCGAAGAGCCTGCCGATCATGGTCATCACCCTTTATGCCATGCAGAAGGGTTACTTCGACAGCGTCGCCGTGGATCGCGTGAAGGAATTCCAGGCCAAGCTCGAAACCTACCTCACCGAGCGCAAGTCCACCCTCGTGGACACCCTCGCCAACGAGAAGAAACTCGACAACGTCGAAGGCGATATCAAGACCGCCCTTGATGACTTCAAGTCCTCCTGGAAGTAAGC
Organism: Prosthecobacter sp.; assembly: GCA_044373575.1. Lineage (GTDB taxonomy): Bacteria > Verrucomicrobiota > Verrucomicrobiia > Verrucomicrobiales > Verrucomicrobiaceae > Prosthecobacter. The sequence continues at coordinate 4,629 of JBILPY010000079.1, forward strand.
CTTTCAGCTCTCTGCCATCCGCTCTTAGCTCTCCGCTCACATGCCCTCCACCCGCGACATCCGCCGCCGAATCAAATCGGTCAAGAACACGGCCCAGATCACCAAGGCCATGCAGCTCGTCGCGGCTGCGAAGATGAAGAAAGCTCAGGATCAGGCCGCCAACGGCCGCTCCTATGCCGAGCTGATGAACAAGATCCTCGTCAGCCTCAAAGAGAGCGCTGAGGAAGGGATTCATCCTTACTTCTCCGAAGGCAAAGGCTACAAGACTCTCGTCCTCGTCATCGCCACGGACAAAGGCCTCTGCGGTGCGCTGAACACGAACCTCCTCAAAAAGGTCGTGAACACCAACATCCAGGGTGAAGTCGAGTTCGTGACCATCGGCCGCAAAGCCGCTCAAGGCCTTTCCCGTCTGCGCAAGACCCTCATCGCCGACTTCCCGATCAAAGATCCGGTGAAGTTCCCCGAAGTCCGCAGCGTCGGCAAATTCATCCAGGACAAGTTCCGCACGGGTGAATACAAGACCGTCCTCGTCGCCTTCAACAACTTCATCAACACCGTCACGACCATCCCTTCGGTGGAGCAAATCCTCCCCGTGAATCCGGTCACTCTCGGCGGCAAACGCAGCTTTGATGAGACCCCCGGCGAGATCAACGCCGCCGACCTCCCGCAATACACCTTTGAGCCCGGCGCAGCCGTCGTCTTCGAGTCCGTCCTGCCACAGTACGTGAACGCCACGATCTACCAGATGATCCTCGAAGCACGCGCCTCCGAGCACAGCAGCCGGATGGTCGCCATGAAAAACGCCACCGACAACGCCAAGCAGATGCTCAAGGATCTCTCCCTCGAGTACAACAAGCTCCGCCAGGCAGCCATCACCAACGAACTCCTCGAAATCACCACGGCCAAGATGGCTCTCGAGTAATCCTTCAATTTCAAATCACAGATCGCAAATCATCCCATGAGCAACATCGGCAACATCGTTCAAATCATTGGTCCCGTGGTGGACGTGGATTTCTCAGCCAGCGGCAAGCTGCCTGCGATCTTCAATGCGCTCGAGATCAACTTCGATCTCGGCGGCAAACCAACCCGTCTCATCTGCGAAGTCCAGAGCCACCTCGGCGATGGCTGGGTCCGCTCCGTCGCCATGAGCAGCACGGAAGGCCTGAAGCGCGGCATCAGCGTCACTGACCTCGGCTCCCCGATCACCGTTCCTGTGGGTGAAGAAGTCCTCGGACGTATCTTCAACGTCACCGGCGACGCCATTGATGACCAGGCTGCCCCTGCCACCACCAAGCGCTACCCAATTCATCGCCCAGCTCCTGCGCTCGTCGATCAAAACCCTTCCGCTCAGATCCTCGAAACCGGCATCAAGGTCATCGACCTCATCTGCCCCTTCACCAAAGGTGGTAAAGTCGGTGCCTTCGGTGGTGCTGGCGTCGGCAAGACCGTCGTCATCATGGAGCTCATCAACAACATCGCTAAAGGCCACGGTGGTTACTCCGTGTTCGCCGGCGTGGGCGAGCGTACTCGTGAAGGCAATGACCTTTACCACGAAATGATCGAGTCCGAGGTTATCAAGGTGAAGAAGAACGGCCACGACATGGTCCGCAACGACCAGGGTGGTTACATCAGCGAGCCCGGCTCCAAGGTGGCGCTCGTGTACGGCCAGATGAATGAGCCTCCAGGTGCTCGTCTCCGTGTCGCCCTCTCCGCCCTCTCCATGGCCGAGTACTTCCGCGATGAGAAGAACCAGGACGTGCTGTTCTTCGTCGATAACGTCTTCCGTTTCTCCCAAGCTGGTTCTGAAGTGTCCGCCCTTCTGGGACGCACTCCATCCGCCGTGGGTTACCAGCCCACGCTGGCCTCTGAAATGGGTGCCATGCAGGAGCGAATCACCTCCACGAAGAGCGGTTCCATCACCTCCTTCCAGGCCGTTTACGTTCCTGCGGATGACTTGACTGACCCTGCTCCGGCCAACACCTTCGCTCACCTTGACTCCACCGTCGTGCTCGAGCGCTCCCTTGCTGAGCTCGGCATCTATCCTGCCGTCGATCCCCTTTCCTCCGTGTCGAAGGCCCTCGCCCCAGACATCGTCGGTGAAGAGCACTACCGTGTCGCCCGTGGTGTCCAGCGCGTCCTTCAGCGCTACAAGGATCTCCAGGACATCATCGCCATCCTTGGTATGGACGAACTGTCCGACGACGACAAACTCACCGTATTCCGCGCTCGTAAGCTCCAGCGCTTCCTTAGCCAACCCTTCCACGTCGCTGAAATCTTCACCGGCACCAAAGGCGAATACGTTAAGGTCAGCGACACCATCAAAGGCTTCGCCGAGATCCTCGACGGCAAGCACGACGATGTGCCAGAAGCCAACTTCTACATGAAGGGCGGCATCGATACTGTGCCGAAGAAGTAAGTTATCCATTTGCCTCTCAAGCACTCATGCCACTCAAACTCGAAATCGTCACCCCCGAAGCTCGCATCTTCTCCGATGAGGTGGACTCAGTCGTCCTCCCAGGAGCAGAAGGTGAACTTGGTATCTTGCCAGCGCATGCTCCGCTGGTGACGACTCTCCAGTGTGGCGAGCTTCGCATCACGAAGTCTGGCAAAACGACCGAACTCGCCGTCGGCGAAGGACTCGTTGAAGTCACTGGCGGCTACGCCCGCATCCTGACCGACATGGCCATCGACGTCGAAACCATCGACGAGAAGGCCGTGGAAGAAGCTCTCGCACGTGCCAAATCGCAGCTCGATTCCCTCAAGCCTGGCGAGCATCAGGAAGAAGTCGCCGCCGTCATGGCGATGATTCAGCGCAGCACCGCCCAGCTTCACCTGAAGCGGAAGCGCAAGACGATTTAACTCGGTTGATCCACACACTGATCCCCTCTACAAATGCCCGCCACTCGGCGGGCATTTTTGTGACAATACATCGTCGGCTAGTTGTTCAGGACGACTTTGAGGGTGCCGTTATGGATCTCAAAGGTCTGGATGCCTGCGAGGAAGCGCTGGAGGGCGGGATCGGACTCCAGATTCTTTGCCACGAGGTCTTCACCTTTGATGTCGCCCAGCCAGGCGTTTGGCATGGAGATGCCACCGACACTGATGTCATCAAGCGCGAAGGAGAGCTTGTGCTCAGGTGTCAGTCCACTGCCGAAGGTCAGGCGGACACGCACTTTTTGTCCTGCAAAGAATGGGAAGTCTGGTGGCGCGATGATAATGAGTCCTGCGGCGATTTTGCCTTCGCTGAAACTGAGATGTACATGCTCACCGAGGTTCTGCTCGGCGAGATAGGCGTTCACTTCGCGCTCAGTGATTATGATGGTGCGGTTCTCAGCGCCCGGATCAATCTGCGGAGCGGCGGGCGGTGGAGGCGGCTGGCTTGGAGCCGTAGGGATGTTCACCGTCACGGGAGCCATGGGGGGATCGCCGAATAGGGCGAGTTTCGAGTCGAAGTCGGTGCGCTCTTTCTCAGAGAGCACCACGGGCTTCATGGGGGCCGGATCGAAGTTATACTTCGCCCACCAGATGGTGCCGCCGATGGCGAGTCCCGCCGTCAGAAGCACTGCGCCTAGAATGATGAGAAGGATCTTCTTTGTCGAGAGACCGGGCTGGGCAGCCGGAGCGGATGAGGTGGGGATGGTTTCCATGTCGGTGGCTTGTAGATGCAAGCGGGGCGAGGCTATTCATTCTGCCTCGGGGCGTCTTGAGGAATTTTGGGGTGATTTTGGAGCCGGTGCAACGCCCGATCACTCACGCGCCGACTTAGGATCAAAGGCATCCCGCAGTCCATCTCCCAGGAGATTCAGGGCCAGGAGCGTGAGGGTAAAGAACACGCTGGGGCCGATGAGCATCCATGGGTGGACGGCCATGCTTGCAGCCCCCTCGCTGATCAAGACACCCCAGCTCGCATCCGGTGGCTGAATGCCCAGTCCGAGGAAGCTCAGCATGGCCTCCAGCAGCATGACGCCGGGAACGGTGAGGCTGGCGTAGATGATCACGGGGCCCATGACATTCGGCAGCATGTGCTTGAAGAGGATGTGCCAGAAGCCTGCGCCACTGGCCCTTGCTGCCAGGACGAATTCGAGGTTCTTCAAAGCGAGCACCTGACCGCGCACGACACGCGCCATGGTGAGCCATTCCACCGCTCCAATGGCAACGAAGATGAGCACAAACTGCCTGCCGAAGATAACCACGAGCAGGATCACGAACGTGATGAAGGGGAAAGCATAGAGCACATCCACGAGGCGCATCATCAGTGCATCTGTCCGGCGTCCGCTGAGCCCTGCAATGAGGCCGTAACCCACGCCAATGACTGCTGCGACGGCGGTGGCCAAAACGCCGACGAGTAGAGACACTCTCCCGCCGAAAAGAATGCGGGTGGCGAGATCACGCCCGAGTGGATCGGTGCCGAGCCAGTGCTGGGCACTGGGTGCGGTCGCACGCAGTTCGAGATCCTGATCACTCTCGCCATAAGGCGAAAACCACGGCCCCACGGCACAGATGAAGATCATGAAGGCCAGCGTCAGCATGGCCGCGATGGTGACTGGCGAACGAGTGAGCCGCTGCCAGGCCTGCTGAGTCGGAGACTGGGAGGTGGCCTGGCTCATTCCTTGAATCCGATCCTGGGGTTCAACATGGCCTGCACGACATCCACGAGCAGATTGAAGGCGACGATCAGCAGCGCGTAGAAGGCGGCGGTGGCCATGGCAAGTTCATAATTTCGGTTCACCGCCGCACCCACGAAGTGCTGACCGAGTCCGGGAAGCTGGAACACGCTTTCCGTGACGATGGAGCCGGTCATCAGCCCTGCGGCAGTAGGGCCGAGGAAGTTCAGCACGGGCAGGCAGGCGAGTTTGAAGGCGTGTCGGAAGACAATCGCGGTCTCGGAGGCACCTTTGGCGCGTGCTGTGCGGATGAATTCCTGCGCGAGTGTTTCACGCAGCCCGCCACGCGTGAGACGTGCGATGTAGGCGCTGTAGATGATGCCCAGCGTCATGGCGGGCAGCACCCAGTCATCGGCATCATACCAGCCGGAGGCATTGAACCAGCGCAGCTTCAGTCCGAAGATCAGCGCGATCACCGGCCCCAGCACCAAGCTCGGTGTGCAGATGCCGAGCGTGGCAGCCACCGTGCTAGCGCGGTCTTCCAGCGTGTTTGGTCTCAACGCGGCCAGCGCTCCCACCGGAATGCCGATGGCAAGTGCGATGCAAAGCGCGGCGAGTCCGACCTGCGCGGAGACGGGGAATCCCTGGGCGATGACTTCATCGACACCACGTCCCGGCATCATGGGCGAAGGGGGGAAATCAAAGGTGACGAAGCTGACGATGTGGTTCCAAAGCTGCACAGGCAACGGCTTGTCGAATCCATACCGCACCGCCTGGGCCTGACGGATATGTTCTGCGACCACGCGCTCGCCCTGGAAAGGCCCGCCTGGAGCCATCCGCAGCAAAAGGAAGGTAATGCACAGCACGCCGAGGATGACGGCGATGCCCTGCAAGACGCGGCTGAGGAGGAAGCGAAGCATGTGAAGGATGCTATAAAGCCAGACTTGAGCGGAGAGCAATCAAAGCTGCGGTACATGCAGCCCGTCGTTGTGGATCTGCACGACCTTCCAGTCCCACGGCCAGCGGCCTTTTTTATGCCAGTGGAAGAACCACGGCTGCTCGATGCTGTTCACCTGCGAGATCACGGCATCGCTGAAGCCCATGCCTTTGCCCTCGATGCGTATCTTGATCTTCACCATGCCGAGGTCCGGCAGTGCCTGCATTTGCACGATCTGAGGCTTGATGGTGAGGGAAAAGAATCCGCCGAGCACCTGACGAGCATCTTCCACCGCGCTTTCGCGGTCATGGCCGTAGTCGTCCATGTAATCGTCGGTGAGCATGGCTTTCACGTCGTCCCAGTCACGTTCCTCCACGGCGAGGAGGAACGCGGTCTGGCGGTCCGTGATCTGCTCCTGAGGAGAGCGTCCAAAAGCCCACCAGCCAAACCAGCCGAGACCGATCAGCAGCAGGACAACGAAGAGGAAAACGAGATGAATGCGTCTCATGAATTACTGCATCCGGTAGTAACCATCGGGATTGTAGAGCCAGTAGGCATCCAGAGGATTTAGGCGTGGCAGCAGGGAGATGGGTTTGCCGCGTTCATCGGTTGATTCAACGCTGCCACTGACGGTGTTCGGATCACCCGAGATGCGTGATGGCGCACTCGCAGGCTGTGGCTGAACGGTATCGGGATGCCGAAGCAGCGCGGTTTCCTCGATCTCTTCGACGATCACGTCCACCCACTTCAGCTTCTGTGCATCATCGGCGAACTCGTTCCAGTCACCCGTGGAGGCTTCCTTATACATCCGGGCGATGAACTCCTCGCGTGTGATGCCCATCTTCTGCGCCACCGGGTCCGCGAGACGTTTCCACCATTCTTCGAGTTCCTTCACGTTCTCACGATGCTGTGTGAGGTTGCCCATCACGCCAACGCTGAGCTGGTGGTGAAGGATGAGCGCGTTGGGGTAAGCATACGACTTCTTCGAAAGGGTGGTGATGCATGCCGCCATGCTTGCGGCGAAGGATTTCACGACGGTGTAAACCGGAGCTGTGGAGCCGTTCATAGCCTTCAATATCTTGTAGCCAGCCATGACGCTGCCGCCGGGGCAGTCATCGATCACGATGAAGATGGGAGCCTCGGCGTCGCGGTTGTTAAAGTAGGCGATGCGGTCCGCCACGCTGTCCGCAGTCTTCTGGGTGATCACGCCATTGAGGCCGATGGTGCGGTCGGAAAGCACGAGCTTCTTGCCCACGAGCGGATCCTTCGGATACGCGGGAGCTTTGCCCACGGCGTAGCTGCGTGCGTCAGCTTCTTTTTGCTGAAGCTCCATCTGCAAAGCCAGTGCGGAGGTCTTGCTGCGCACGCCGTTCTCTTGCAGGCGCATTTTGAAGCCGTCGATGTCCGCTTCGTTCTTGGCGATGCCATACTCCATGAGCAGCTTTTCATTCTTCCGGCGCAGTTCCACGAGCGTGGGATCATCTTTGGCTCGGCGCTCGGCTTCAGCAAGGTCGAGCTGTATTTTCATCTCCTCCATCTGAATCTGGATCTCGGCTAGAGCACGCTTCCGAGGGGCCAGCTTTTCATCCAGCTTCGTCTGATCCAGAGCGATCTGCGCTGCGATCTTCTCCCGCTCAGCCACGAGCTTGGCCGTCTCGGCTTTGATGGTTTCCAGCGGGTCCGGCTTTGCCGCAGCCGCTTGTTCGGCGGGCTTGGAAGCTTCCGCAGGTTTGGGCTTCTGCTCCTCGGCAAAGGCGAGGGCGCTGATGGCTAGAGTG
>JBILPY010000518.1:0-3668 GCA_044373575.1 Prosthecobacter sp.
ATCCGCATGGGCATGAAAGACGTGGTAGAGATCTTCGAAGTCGTGGGAATCGGAGCCAAAGTCGTGATTACGCGGGACAAACTTCCTCACGGCAGCAAGGCTGAAGAACCCAAGCCCACGCCCGAAGAGGAATCCATCGTCGCGGAAAAGAAGACGGAAACCCCAGCCACGTCTGACGCCGCTCCAGCATCCGCTGCACCAGCAGATCAGGCCAAGGAAAAAGCTGATAAACCGACATCTGCCCCAGTGGCGAAATCCAAGTCCAAGAAGCCAGCCACCAAGGCCGAAAAAATAACCACCGGCAACCGCCGGAGCAGCACAGGCCATTTGGCACAGGGCTGACATTTTCGTGCGAGAAGTTGAGTGCCGCGCATCAAACAAGACGGCACCGTTGTGTTTCAAAAACGGAATAAGCAGAGCTTCGAAGTCTCTGAGGAAGCAGTTCTTGCGTAAACAAGAGAGCTTCCCATCTTCGGCGTTCCTTCCTTCTTCCCTTTCGACCACATCACCATGGAAAACGTCATCATCATCGGCACTGGCTGCGCTGGTTACACCGCAGCGATCTATACTGGACGCGCGAACCTGAATCCACTCATCCTCTCGGGCAACCAGCCCGGCGGCCAGCTCACAACGACGACTGAAGTGGAGAACTTCCCCGGCTTCCCAGATGGCATCATGGGCCCCGAGCTGATGATGAATATGCAGACCCAGGCGGAGAAGTTTGGCGCACGCATCGAGTACACTCTCGTCACCAGCTTGGAAAAAGCCCCCGAGGGCCATTTCAACATTACCAGTGAAGACGGCACCGTGCGTCAGACGCGCACAGTCATCGTCGCTACCGGTGCCAGCCCGCGCCACCTCGGTCTTCCCAACGAAAAAAGCCTCATCGGCCACGGGCTCACGAGCTGCGCCACTTGCGATGGCGCCTTTTATCGCAACGTGCCCGTCTGTGTCATCGGCGGTGGCGACAGCGCCTGCGAGGAAGCCAACTTCCTCACCCGCTTCGCCAGCACCGTGTATCTCATCCATCGCCGCGACTCATTGCGCGCCTCGAAGATCATGGCAGATCGCGCGCTTGCGAATCCAAAGATCAAGCCCGTCTGGAATAGCACCGTGGCGGAGTATCTCACCGACGAAAAAGGCGAGGTCCGCGCCGTCACGTTGGAAAACCTCATCACCGGCGAGAAGAGCGAACTCGAACTCAAGTGCGTCTTTGTCGCCATCGGTCACGTGCCGAACGCCGGCTTCCTCGGCGACCTCGTCGACAAGGATGAGAACGGCTACATCCTGCAAACCGAAGGCACCCGGACAAAGACCGAAGGCCTTTTCGCCGCAGGAGACGTTGCCGACCACGTCTATCGTCAGGCCATCACCGCCGCCGGACAAGGCTGCGCCTCCGCCCTCGAAGCCGAGCGCTACCTCGCCGACCTCGGCGTGGATTGATTTAGATCACAGGCCGATCACCATCGCCGTCTCTCCGGCGGCGATGCTTTGTCCTTCCTCCAGCCTGAGCAGCGCGTTCGCCTGGCTCAGGGCAAAAAGCGCATGGCTTTGCTGAAGTCCTGCGACGTGGAAAACTCCGTCTCGCAACACCCCGCGCAAGTAGTGCGGACGATTGCCATCGTTGGCTAAGGCCGTAGAAACTTTGGCGGGCAATCGCGATGGTGAGACATCAGCGGCCCCCATCCAGCGCAACAGTGCTGTTCGGACAAAGAGCTGGAAGGTGACGAAGGAAGACACTGGATTTCCCGGCAGCCCGAAGATGGAAACCGGTTGGGAATCACTGGCTCGCATCGTTTGAGCAAAGAGAAAAGGCTTACCAGGCTTCACCTTCACGCGCCAAAGATCAGGAGTGATGCCGAGTTCGATCAACGCAAGTTTGATGTGATCATGATCTCCCACGGACACACCGCCACTGAGCACGATCATATCGGAGCTTTCAATCAGTGTGCGCAGTGTGCTGACAGTATCCACCAGAGTGTCCCGACAATGCACCGTGCTCGTTTCACTGATGCCGAGATCTTCCAGCAGTGCCTGAAGCATGAACCCATTGCTGTTGTAAATCTGACCCGACTGGAGCGGGCCACTGCCAGGAGGAATAAGTTCATCTCCAGTGCTGAGCACCGCCACACGCGGCGTCTCATGAACCGCGATGCTCGCATGTCCTTGCGAGGCCAGCAGGCCGATGCGCCCCGGCGTGATCTTGTCTCCGCGCCGTAGAATGATCTGTCCCGGACAAAGATCTGCCCCAGCACGGCGGACGCTTTCCCCACGCTCCACAGGCTCGCGGCACACGATGGCATCGCCTTCGCGCTCCACATCCTCCTGCATGATCACCGCATCCGCACCCGCTGGCATCGGTGCTCCAGTAAAGATGCGGATGGCATGACCGGGCTGGCATTGCAGCTGGAGATCAATCCCAGCAGGCTGCTCGCCAACCACGGCGATCCTACCCTGCCCCGCCGTGTCCGCCGCATGGACGGCATAGCCATCCATCATCGAGTTATCAAAGCCAGGAATCGGAACGGTGGCAAGAAAGTCCCGCGCGATGTAGCGCCCCAGCGCCGCTGGCAAAGGCAGATCCACGAAAGGACCGGGACTTACCCGGGAAAGCACGCACTCCAGCGCTTCGGCTTCAGTTAGCATGAGTCAAAATCAAGGATTCCCGCCAACGGGTGGCTCGAGATCGCCGAAACCCTTCGCAGGTGCTTCAGTCTTTGGAGGTGTCGCAGGCTTCGTGATGACTGGCAAAGTCGGCTCCAGCGGCAGGGTTGGCACCACAGCTCCACTCGTCCCGGGCAACATGCCGGGCAAAGTTGGCATTGGCTGATAAGCTGACGTGGCTTCTGGAGGCGTCGTCGGAGTTGTTGCAGGCGTGGGCGCAGCGGCTGGCGTCGTGGCCTCAGGAGCCGGTGTGTGCTGAACGAGCACGAGGTTCATCACCTCAGGATGTCCTTCCTTAATGTCAGCCGTGAGATAATGCCCCTTACGTTCAGGCGACAGCACCAGCTTCGAGCGCACGCCACTCGCACTCAGCGCGATCAATTCCGCACCTGCATTCAGCGATGGCATCGGCTCACAACGGATGAGCACATAGTTCTGCTCCGGGTTCACCATCTCGATCATCCCGATCAAGGTCGCCTGCCCGGTGGGCTCAGGCTTCTTCTCCTTATTCTTCGAGGCACAGCCGACCACGAGTGCGGTAGCAATGAAAAGCGCGAGCAGGGATTTCATGACAATGATGGATCAGCGTGCCGCCGTCTTCGCTGTGCGTTTGCCGAGACAAATAAGGCCATGCTCACCACGCACAAAAATCTGCCCTTCGCTCATTGCAGGCGAGGCAAAGACCTTGTCCTCCAGTTCACTTTCGGCCAGGAGATCATAAGTCTTGCCCGGTTTCACTGTGCGCAGCGTGCCGAAATCGTTGATGAACCATACCTTGCCTTCAGCACTGACGAGCGACGCATGATGTTCCTTCATGCGTTCCTCCCACGCGATGTCCCCTGTTTTGGCGTCAAAGCAGTGCGCGATGCCCGAGTCGGACACGATGAGAAACCAGCCGCCCTCACAGATCGGCGATGGCACATACGAAACACCCTTGTTCGTGCGCCACGTGATGTGCGTGTCCGTCACATTGCCCACTCCATCAGGCTTGATCGCCAGGATGT
>JBILPY010000080.1:0-11906 GCA_044373575.1 Prosthecobacter sp.
AGGCAGCCATTTTTTAAAGGGCATGACTTTGCCATCATAGCTCGTCCATTCCTGCCCACGAAGTTCCGGGCGTGACGGCAGCTTTGGAAGGCTGCTGCACGCGGCGAGCCCCGCCAGCAGGAGGCCGGCGAGACAGCAACGGTGGAGGAATGTCATGGTTGGTGGTTGGGAACCGCGTGGTGGAGCACGGCAGTGACGAAGTCGGCCTGCGTCTGCACCCGATCATCCAAGCTGAACTCGGAGGGGGTTTCAAACGTGAGTGTGACAGGGCAGCCGAGCTGCCAGAGCACGATGGCCTCAGGCAGTCCAGGCAAACCCGAAGGGATGGTGCTGCGGCGGATGACGCCATCACGGGCACGGCGACCGTCGATGCTGGCGCGCGGATCAGGGGCGATGCGGCTCGTGCAATCGCTCATCAGCAGGTCGCTGTGACGCGTGCGATGATGGCCGAGTTCATAGACGTAGCAGCCCTGGGCATCATAGTCCTCATGCAGGCAGACGCCGATGCTGATCTGTCTTTGCCGCACGATCTGCCGCCATGGGCCGCAGAGTTCATCGTCATCGAGATGGAAGCGGCGGTTGATGTCCAGTCCACGATGATCGACACGCGTGTTCAGCCGGAGGCCAGTCGGATTCAGGCAGGGAAAAATGAGGAACGGGCGCTGCCGGAGCTGCTTGATCTCCCGCTCTGCCCAGGCCAGCAGGCCCCAGGCCGAGCCCGCTTCATCTCCATGGACGCCAGTAGAGAGATAAACGAACGGCTGGTTGCCAGCGCCAAAGCTTTCAAAATAGAGGATATCCTCCCCCGCCTGCTCGGTGAGCACGCGCGTGCGCAAGCCGGCGGATTTTGCCACGGCACGCCAACGCTTCAGCAAGGCGCGTGGGTCATGGGCTTGATGGTGCGGCAGCAAAGACACGCCCGGAGAGTGGCGAGGTTGCATGGCGACTGCAATGCAAGATCATGCCCGGCCATTCTTCCGTCGGCTGCTGCTGCTGGCGGCCTTTTCACGTATGCGTGCACGGAGTCGCTCGGCGGTGAGTGCCTGCTGGAGCATCACATTTTGCTGACGGAGCTCTTCGAGCGCTTGATGGGGTGCCTCGGAGATGTTTTCTGTGAGTTTTTCCAAAGGCGGCTCAGACTCTGGCAGAGACTTAGGGCTTGCCTCTGGCACACTGCCGTTCAGATCCGGCAGCACAGAGATACCGGAAGCGCCGTTCAATGGTGCTGTAAGGGAACTGGTTTGAGTCAGACCTTCCCCGGCATCAATGCCAAGCAAACCCTCGAGCTGCATGACGCGGGCTTTGGCTGCGGGCAGCTCGGCGCACATGTGGCGGGTAAGATCGAGCGATGCCTGAAGCTCATGCTCACGGTCGCGGGACTTCCTGAGCAGGTTGTCGAAGCGCGCCTCCTCCACTTTGAGCTGGTCGCTGGCCATGTGGCGGAAGTGGTCAAACTGGCGCTGCATTTCCGAGCGCCAGGCGTTTGAGTCCGAGCGCACCTGCATGAGATCTTTCTGCTGGGAGATCACCTGGGCTTCGAGCTTGTCTTTGTTCTTGAGGAGTTTTTCCTCCACACGCCTCAGCAGCCAGACGCGGATCAGCGCGGCAATGAAGAGGACTGCCATGATGGCAGTAGCCAGGATGTATGGACCAGCTTCAGTAGGGAGGGATTTCACAAGCGATCATGCAAGCAGGTCACAGGCCGGGGAGCAAGCCTGCGGCACATGTCGTGAAAGTTTTGTCTCGCAGCTTTGAAAGGCCGGGCCTGAACATTCAAGGAGAGTGAAGCATGCGCTCAGCTCCTACAACTGTGTCATTTTCTGCAGGGCCATGCGCAGAATCGTGGCCTGGATCAAAGCCATTTTTTCCGCATCCTCGGGCTCGTGATCCTCCAACCCACCCAGGTGAAGCAGGCCATGGATCATGTAGAGCGCGAGTTCGTGATCGAGACTCTGGCCGTGCTCAGCGGCCTGACACTCCGCTGTGTCGGTGCTGATGAGGATCTCGCCGTGGTGAAAGGTGATGACATCCGTGGGTGTCGGATCTTCCAGAAACTCGCCATGCACGCGCGCGATCTCTTCATCGCTGACAAAGGTGATCTCGATCTCCTCAAGAACTCGGATAGGCGCATCAGAGGAAATGGCCTCATGCTGGCAGGCTGGCACAGCGATGCGGGCGATCTTTTTCAGCCACGGAAGCGGAGGCTTCTGCCGCTTTTGATGATTGTAGAGATGCAGACTCGGCAGCCGGGCCATCACGCAGCAGAGGCAGGAGGTTTACGCTGAGCACGCTTCTTTTTCTCCGAGGGCGGAGTCTCTCCACTGACGAGGTAGGGCGAGTCATTCATGAGCGTGCGACCATCATGGACGTGCACTGCAGCAGCCGTGTCCCTTGGACCAATGATCGTGGTGACAGGGGCCTCAGTGGCTTTCTGATATTTGATGCGGCTGTGCATCATGCTCAGAAGCGTCTTCACGAAGCGGGCCTTCACACGCGCGAGTTCGGCGATTGTGAGGTCACATTCGTCGAGCTGGCCATCGACCATGCGGTTTTGCACGATCTCGTCCACCAGCGCCTCGACACGGGCTGGCGTTGGCTTTTCCAGGGAGCGGGAGGAACTCTCCACCGCATCAGCCAACGAGATGATGGCCGCTTCCTTGAACTGTGGCCTCGGCCCGGGATAGCGGAAGACTTCTTCGGTTACCTGAGGAATGTCGTCCTCCTTGGACTTGCCCTGCTCGACGAGGCGGATCATCTCGGCCTTCTGATCCAGTGCACGCTTGTAGAAATACCAGGCCAGCGTGGTGCCGTGGTGCTGCTCGATGACGTCGATGATACTGCAATTGAGCTTGTGCTTGATGGCCAGATCGACGCCGTCCTTCACATGCGCGATGAGGATCAGGGCGCTCATGCGCGCGGTCAGATCTTCATGCGGATTGTGCGCGGGGTCCATGTTTTCAATGAAATACTCCGGCTTCGTCAGCTTCCCGATGTCATGAAAATAGGCGCAAACGCGAGTCATGGCGGCATTCGCGCCGATGGCCTCCGCCGCAGCTTCCGCGAGATTCGCGACGACGAGGCTGTGGTGATAAGTTCCTGGTGCCTCAATGCTGAGGCGCTTCATCAAAGGATGATTCAAGTCTGCCTGCTCCAGCCAGGAGACCTCGGTTGTAACACCGAAGAGGCTTTCGATGACGGGCATTCCACCTCCCACGATTAGTCCGGTAAGCACACCGACCGTGAAAGGAATGCCGATCATCCGACTGAGCGTCACTGAGTCCACTGCTCCACTGGCGTGATGCAGGATGACGGAGAAAATCGCCGCTGCAGTGCCAATATAGAGGCCGGCCATGAAGAGCTTGTTACGGCGGCGGACGCGGTTGGTGAAAAGGACGACGAGGAAGCCAATGAGTGCCGAACAGGCGAGGTAGGTCACTACGTTCACCGCCATGAAGACGATGGCACCGAGCAGGCTGGAGTAGATGGCTCCAAAGAGGCCGATCTTCCGCCCCAGCGCCACGGAGAGCACCATCGGCCCGAGCGCATGAGGCAGCGCGAGAACCGGCAAAGCCCCAGACCAGCCTTTTTCATACGCGAAGTCGATCATGCCAACGCTGGCGGCGAATTGCAGCAGCAAGGTGCCGAGTAGGAGCAGCAATTCCGTATTGTCCGTGATCTCATCCTTCAGGGCGACGAGGAGATGAATCACCATGGCAGCGCCGATGGCACCCGCGCATAGGTAGGCGGTTAACTGCGGCTGGATCGTGCCCGGCACTGCCGAGGCGGCGAGATTCATCAGGATGCCGAGCCCGACAAAAAACATGGCATAGACCAGAACTGTGGCCGCCGGATGGGTGCGAAGTTCATCGACCAAGTCGCCATCCTGGTGCTTCCGGCGGACTTTTCCGCAGGATAAACCTTCACGCTGTAATCGGGCACGCCGGAGGGATTCAAACATGGCTCTATTGGCCGAAAGGGTACCACAGTGCGAGTGCGGAACAAGGTGTGTTTTGCCCTGAGCGCTGTTCAAAAAAGCAGCTCAAGATTCGCTTTTGATAGTTGCTTTGGCCTTTTCCGTCTCGGCCCGATGCCGGTCATAGGCTTCGATGATACGCTGGACGACTGGGAGGCGAACGATGTCCTTGCTCAGGAAATGGACGAAGCGGACCCCCGGCACGCCGGGTAGGATCTCCACGACCTCACGCAGGCCGGACTTCACATGGCGGCGGAGATCGACTTGGGATGGGTCGCCGGTGATGACGCATCTGGCCCCTTCGCCGAGGCGGGTCAGGAACATGAGCATCTGCTCGCTGGTTGTGTTTTGCGCTTCGTCCAGGATGATGAAGGCATTTTTCAGCGTGCGTCCGCGCATGTAGGCCAGCGGGGCGATCTCGATTGCCCCTTTCTCGATCAGGCGCTCGGCTTCTTCGGGCTCGAGCATCTCGAAAAGTGCATCATAGAGCGGGCGGAGGTAGGGGAAGATCTTCTCTTTTAGGTCGCCGGGCAGGAACCCGAGCGCCTCGCCAGCCTCCACAGCAGGACGGGTGAGCACGAGCCGCTGGACCTGCTTTTCGCGGAGCAAATGCAGCCCCTGAGCCATGGCGAGGAAAGTCTTGCCTGTGCCAGCCGGGCCGATGCCAAAGACGACTTCGTTTTCCCGCATGGCCTGCACGTAACTTATCTGGCCGCGCGTCTTCGCGAGCACGGGCGGCTTCTTGTTGGAGGTCAGCAGCTTCAGCGCGTGGATGGCCTCAGCGGGTTCGTCGCCATGCTCGGAGAGCACGCTTTCGGCCACGAGTTTGATCATTGCGCTGGAGATCTCCCCACCCTGGCGACGCACTTTTTCGAGCTGGATGAAAACCTCCCGCGCGGCGGAGACGGACTTCTCTTCGCCTTCGAGCTTCACCCAGCTATCCCGCGAGGTGACCTGCACGCCGCAGCTTTCTGCCACGACTTTCAGTCCCGCCAAATCATGCCCGACCAGCTTTTGGAGGAACTGCGGCGTTTCGTAAGTGAGCGTTTCAGTCATGACGTGGAGTCACACGCCTGAAGTTCAAAGTGTTCCAGTGGCGTTAACCACGGTGCCGAGCGGCTCGCCCACAAGCGCACGGCGGATGTTGTCCGGCTCGTTCATGCTAAAGACCACGATGGGCATGTTGTTCTCCTGGCAGAGGGAGAATGCGGTGGCGTCCATGACCTTGAGTTGCTTCGTCAGGCAGTCCTGGAAGCTCACGCTGTCATAGCGCACGGCGTTTGGATTCTTGTTCGGATCACTGTCGTAAATGCCGTCCACCTTCGTGGCTTTAAAGACGACATCTGCGCCGATCTCACTCGCACGCAGAGCGGCGGTGGTGTCGGTGGAGAAGAATGGATTGCCCGTACCAGCTGCGAAGATCACGACGCGTCCCAGCTCCAGATGGCGCATGGCCACGCGGCGGATGAAGGGCTCGGCTACGTTTTTCATTTCAATGGCGCTCTGCACGCGCGTCGGCACGTCGATGGCCTCCAGCATGCTTTGCAGGGCCAGCGAGTTCATCACTGTGGCGAGCATGCCCATGTAGTCGGCGGTGGCGCGCTCCATGCCTTTATTGCTCGCGCTGACGCCGCGCCAGAAATTGCCGCCACCCACGACGAGAGCGATCTCGATGCCGGTCTGGTGAGCGGCTTTAATCTGCGCCGCCATGTCTTCGACGATGGGGGGGCTGATGTTATCAGTGCTGCCCGGCTCCCGAAGAGCCTCGCCGCTGAGTTTGAGAAGAACGCGCCTGAATTTCCGATTGCCGTTGGTGTCGCCCATGAATGGTGTGGATTTGAGTCGTGATACATGAAGCCCCCGGCGATGCAAAGATAATTCCGAAACCTCTGTCACATCCCGCCATCACTGATGAGGTCATCTGCCGTGAAGAGTTGGCGGTCAGCCCCTGCGGAGCGCAC
The DNA here is from genome assembly GCA_044373575.1 of Prosthecobacter sp. GTDB lineage: Bacteria > Verrucomicrobiota > Verrucomicrobiia > Verrucomicrobiales > Verrucomicrobiaceae > Prosthecobacter. Next base: position 5,935 of record JBILPY010000080.1, read on the forward strand.
TTCATAGCTAGTGGAGCTGCGGGAGTGAATGTGGTAGGGCATCCCCCAGCGGTCCAGCAGTCGGCCCTCTGCACTGATTGCAGGATGGCCGGGCGGGAGGACGATGAGGCGCAGCGGATTCCTCCCCGTCAGGGCGCGCACGAGATCGGCATCATCCCCGATGGGTGGCCCAGCGCGGCGCTGGAGGGCGGTGAGGTACTGGCGGATGAGTCCATGCAGAATGCGCACATCCTCAGCGGGATCAGGTCCGACATGCAGCTCAGCGGCGAGCGGTGAGCCTGCGGCAGATGTGCCGGCGTCCAGCGCAGCAGTCTCTGGCGGAGATGCCGCGCTGCCGTGGGGCTGCGGTGGCTCGGTGGGAAGGACAAGCCACACGAGCACGATGACCGCGATGCAGAGGCCGCAGATGCGCTTCATCAGGCGAGGAAGCCGAGCGGCAGCCCGCTGCCAGCCGTGTTGTAAAAGCGCGAGATGTTCGGCAGCACGAGCGGCAGGCTGGTCTTTGGCACTCCGAGCCACAGTGCCAGCTCGGCGAAGTATTCGTCCACACTTGTGGTGGGGATGAGGCGGCCACGGCCGACATCCAGCGGACTGTCTTCATACAGCACGGGATACTGCCCGTAGATGCGCTGCCCCTGCACAGCCCCACCGAGGACGAAGTGATTCCCCGCCCAGGCGTGGTCACTGCCCTCGCCATTGCTGGTGAGCGTGCGACCGAAGTCAGACGCGGTGAAAAGGGTGACGCTGTCCTGCATGCCCATGGCTGCCAGCGTGCGGTAAAAGGCGGTGACCACGGCGCTCATCTCGGGCATCTGCTCACCCATGTTTGTCAGCACTTCATCATGGTGATCCCAGCCGCCATATTGGACAAAGAAGGTCTGCCGCGTGTGCCCCAGCGTGGTGTGCCCGGCGATGGACTTCGCGATCATCTGCATCTGGCGTGAGAAGTAGGTGTCCGGCCATGTCACAGAGCTGGGCAGGGCGGGTGCCGTGGCACTGTTAAAGAGCGTGTAGGCATCCAGGCTATCGAGTTTTTTCTGCTGAAAGGCCTGGGTCAAAAGGTGCTGATAACTGACCGCTAGCTGACCATCAATGGCGCGGGTGCGCAGTGGCGTGAGGCTCCACGGACTGGTCTCGGCAGGGTCGTAGCCGTCCAGCGTCTCGGCTCCATTTTCATTCACCGTGTACTCAAAGGCGGTCTGTCCGCTCTGGAAGATATTGCTGCCAGAGAGCGAGATATTCCTAGAGACATTCTCCTGCGCATTCAGACTGCGGAGGATGTCCGCAGCGCGCCCAGCCCAGCCGCGTGAGGAGCGCACATCAGGCATGGAGGTCTGCCATTGCTCGATCTGATCGGAATGAGAAAAAAGGCCCAGCGGCAGTCGCACGCTGCCCGCCTCAAATTGCGCACGCGTGGTCGGCTCCACGAGTGTGCCGACGTTGGCGATGAAGGCTGCCTTTCCCTCCCCGAACAAAGTTTGCAGCCCTGCCAGGCCGGGGTGCAGGCCCAGCTCCAGCCCCGGTGAGCCGAGCGGGGAGATGGGCAGGAGGCTGTCCTTCGCGAGGGCGAGGTCCTGCCGGATAGTGGCATACTCGGCGTGCTCCGTGGTGCCGCGCGGCACGAGCATATTGAAGGAGTCCATGCCACCGGGGAGGAAGAGGCAGACGAGCGCGCGGTAGTCGCCAGGGCCGGGCTCAGCAGCGGCCAGACTGCCGGCCAGTTTGAGATTCAGCAGCGTGTTCAGCAGCGGTAGGGAGGACATGGCCGCACAGGAGCTGCGCAGGAGGAAGGAGCGGCGGGCGAGCATGGTTTTCATCGTATCGGTGGGAGTGGGTGGTTTGCTTTCTCGCCTAACGCTGGATGGCGCACTCGGGCAGGGTGCTGATGAGGTAGATGGCCAGATAGAGGCGCTCGTTTTGCCAGTCCCAAAAAGTGCTGTCGATGGCCTCCACGGCCTCGCGGATGTTTTGGTGCTGGATGGGGTCCAGCGTGCCGCCGGTCAGCACGAGATCGAGCCGACGCATCAGCACGGGCACATCATTGGTGAGCAGCTTTTCCGGGGCCAGTTGCGCCCGCACGATGTACTTCGGATTGCTGTGACCCCAGCGGTTGAAGCCGTTGCGGATGGCATTGGCGTAGTAGTTCGGGATCGAGACTGAGGTGATGGCCTGGAGGATCTGAAACTCTGGGGCCACGAGGCCCGCGTCACTGATCGGCCCGGCGGGACTGAAGCCAGGGCGGTAGAAATTAAACACGCTGGGGCTCGACTGCGGCTGCTGGGCGTGAATCTCATCCAGGTAATGCATCTGATAGATGCCGGAGGCAGGCCACGCATCGAAGGCACGCGCTAGGGCCACGGTGCGGAGGTAGGGCTCCTTCAGCTTCCCATAGGTCAGGCTGCCGAGTTGGCTGTTGCTACGCGCCTCGGCATCCAGCAGGATGGCTTTGATGACCGCGCGCATGTCACCCCGCACACCGCTGCCATTGTTGGCAAACTTCGCCGCCACGCGTCCCACATAGGCGGGAGATGGATTGGAGGTGATGAGGCGCTGGATCAACTGCTTGCCGAGGAAGGGGCCGATGTTTGGGTGGTTGAAGAGGCAGTCCACCGCGCCCTGCACGTCCAGCATCCCGGCGGTGCCTTTGTCAGGATTGCTCGCTGTGCGTGCAGGCAGCACCACACCATTGAGCAGTGTCTTGGTCTCCATGTCATGAAACTCATCCCACATCCGCATCGGCGAGGTGTAGTTCTCTGCTGGGTAATAAAAGTTCGTCCTCGTGCTGCCACCGAAGCTCAGGCCGGTGAAGACCCGGGCGAAGCTGGTGATCGTGGCATTGTCGTAAGTCGGGATGGGCTGGCCGCTGAGATCGAGCCGCCGCGTGCCATCCGCATTTAGCTCCCAGAGCCCGATGCTGAAGAGCTGCATGATCTCACGCGCGAAGTTTTCATCCGGGAAGGTGCCCGCGGCCGGGTCCGCTTTGCGATTTTTCAGATGGCTGAGGTACTCCCCCATGCAGGGATGCCGCGCTACGTTCAGCAGGAGTGTGCGAGCATTGCCAAAAGCATTTGTCAGAAGCATGTCGTAATAGTTTGCCATGCCGATGGGCTGGACGGAGAGGCTGTCCACCCGGTCTGAGATGACGAAGATCTGACTCAGCGCGAAGCCCACCCTCTGCCGCAACGGATCAATCGCCGCAGGTCCGATGGCGCGCTGCCACCATGCGCGTGTCTTGGCATCCGCATACACATTCTGTCGTGAGCGTTTCATCGCATCCAGTGTGGGCTGGTGCAGACCGACTGCGGTCTTAAACTGACCGTCGATCCACGCATCGAAGCCGTTCGCCATCAGATAATGCACGTTTTGCGGGATGATGTCCACGTCTGCCAGGCTGTCTGAACTTGGGCCAAAGGCAGCCTGATTGAGGAAGCGAATAGCCTCTTTAGCTCCGGGTTTCGTGAGGCTGCCATTGGCTATCGTCAGCTTCGCCGTCTGCTTTGCCGCCAACGTGGGGATCGCGTAACCTACTCCCGACAGCAGTGTCACAGAGATCGTTTCCGTAGTCTCATTCAGTGTGTCATTCAAGGGAGTGAGCGTCAGCCAAGCCTCACGCTCACCTGCTGGGATGGTGACGACCGACCCGGCTGGCAAGCCATAGTCCACATCACGCAGCGCCGTGCCTGTGAGGGTAAAATTCACCTCCAAGTCCCCCACGATGCTCGTGCGCCGAAAAGCGACGACGCCAGGGTCAGGCCAGGTTTCACAAAGGAGGTCGTCCACCGTGAAAATACTCACAGCCTCCAGTGTCTGTGCTTGTAGGCTCATGTTGGGGACTGTCAGAGTTAGCAGACAGCACAAGACCGGATGAAGGAATGAGCGCATGATGGATTTTACGAAAAACTGGCCATGAAAGTCAATCACCAGCCTACTCGATGTCGCGATTCAGCACCATGAAGGCGCATATTGCGCGGAAGAAAGGTCTGCGGCATGGATGATGCCTCATGACCCGCACTGAAGCCTGGATCGCGCTGAACCTGATTCCTCAGGTGGGGCCGGTGCGTGTGCGGAAGCTGCTGGCCCGCTTCGGCACGCCGGAGCAGATTCTTTCGGCAAAGGCGTCCGAGATTATGGACGTGGACGGCTTTGGCCGTGCTCAGGCGGAGTCGCTGGCGGGCTGGGAGGCGCAGATCGATCTGGCTTTGGAGCTGAAGAAAATCAGCGACCGGGGCCTCACGATCCTGACGCAGGAAGATGAACTCTACCCGACTCTGCTGAGATCAATCTACGATCCACCGTTGGTGCTCTACGTCTGGGGCGAGGTAACGAAGCGCGACCACAACGCCATCGGCGTGGTCGGCAGCCGCCATGCCACGATCTACGGCATGAGTGCCACGAAGAAGATGAGCTTCCAGATCGCCTTCGCCGGCTACACAGTCATCAGCGGCCTGGCGCGTGGGATCGATACCGCCGCGCATGAGTCTGCTCTGGCGGCGAAAGGGCGCACCATCGCCGTCATCGGCTCGGGCATCGGCAAACTGTATCCGCCGGAGAACATGGCGTTGGCGGAGCGCATCGCTCAAAACGGCGCGGTCATCAGCGAATACCCCGTGGATCGAATCGCCGACAAGCAGACCTTCCCGTATCGCAACCGCATCGTCGCGGGCTGGAGCAATGGGCTTCTCGTCACCGAGGCCCCTTTGAAAAGTGGATCGCTCATTACCGCGCAACAGGCCACGGAGCAGGGCCGCACCGTCTATGCCGTGCCCGGTCAGATCGACAAACCGACCTCCGCAGGCTGCAACCGCCTCATTCAGCAAGGTGCCAAGCTCGTCATGGATGGTGGAGATGTGCTGGATGATTTGATGACGCTCTTCCCCACCGCTCCGAAACCGCCGACGCTGGAAGCCACGAAGCCGAACGTGACGCTCACTTTGGATGAAGATATCCTCCTGAATGCCATCGACACTGACGAGCGCCACATCGACGACATCGCCACGCGTTCCGGCCTGACTCAAGCCACCGTGAACGTCACCCTCATGCGCCTGGAGATGAAACGCCTCATCCGAGCGCTACCAGGCCGCCGCTACGTCCGGCTCGTGTGATCACGCCACCACGCGCAACTCGGCCAGCCCACGCTGCATGACGCGCGCCGTGATCTGCGGCAGATCCTTCATCTGTGGCGTCTCGGGGAGATGCCGTGTGGCGATCCCCCATTCGAGGCGCAGATATTCGGCGATGCTGTTCGTCAGGCTGAGCTGGAAAAAGTGCGCCACCACCGCCCACAGCGTGAGGAAATGTCCCGGCGTGGCACCTGACTCACTAGCCGTGCGGAAGCGTCCGAGCAGCCCCTGGTAGCGGGCGCGGTTCGTTGCTTTCAGCAAAAGGCGGCCAGCTTCCACACTACGTGCACTTTCCTCTTCCGTGAGAGCTTTGGAAAAGGCCGCATCAACCGCCATCAGCGCGCTGAGGTCATTCTGTTGCACCGCCTGCCAGCAGGCATGAAAATGCGCAGCCAGAATCGAGTCGAGCGGCCCGCTGGCGAAGCGATCCCAATCTGTCCGCAAACCAATGCGTAACCGCGTGCGCTCCGAAACGAAGTGCAGATGCGACATTCGCTGGCGCACGCCGGAGAGGAGCCACTGCACCCAGTCGAGTCCACGCGCCCAGTCTTCCAGAGCCTCCAACTCTGACTCATTCGCCTCTGCCAGCACCGTCAATGGTCGCAGCTCAGGACGCTTCGCAGGCATGGTCTCACCACCCGCGACGTGGCGCGGTTCGGCATCATCCATGCGTTGCAGGAGTCGGAACATCCAGGCATTATGGCTTCACCACTTTGATCCCGCGAATTGAAAAGTTTCCATGACTGAACTTGCCCCGCTTGACACACCTGCCGCCGAATCCGCCCAGCCCTACTTCCAGTGCGTGCGCTGCGGAAACTGCTGCCGCTGGCCGGGCGATGTGAACGTCACAGC
>JBILPY010000520.1:0-3662 GCA_044373575.1 Prosthecobacter sp.
TGCAGCAGCAAGACGCCCACAGGTGTGCCTGCGCGGGCGATGGAGACGATGGTGAGTTCCCCGTTCACAGCGGAGGCGGCCAGCGCGTCCGCGAGGGTGGCGATGTCTCTGGCCATGCGCGCTCCATTCGTCGCCAAGCACTCGCGGAATAAGCGCAGCCGCTCGCGAGTAGGCGCGTCCTCGGGGCCGATCATCTCGCTGTAATGGCTATGACCGCTTTGGATCTGCTGCTCCCGTTGCTCCAGCGGGGTCGTCTCCAGGTGCAGGCGGCGCAGGAGAAAGGTGACCTCATCCGGCGCATAGCTGCCGGAGAAGGGGGCGAAAACCAGGGAGATGTTCATGAGTTCCAAAGTCCTGCCAAGGGTGATCCAACCGGGGTGGCGAGTAGCCCGCCAAAGCACATGAAGCCGAGATCAGGTACCTGATCCCCGAGGCACAGCAGCGGAGCCTGCCCACCAAAGTATCGCTGCTGAACAAACTGCATTGCCGTGGCTTTGCCCAGTCCTGGTGGCAAGATTTGCAGCTCATTGCCGAGCACTGCCACACAGCACCCCGCTGTCTCCTCAGCGGCCATTTCAGATAGCAAGGTGGTGCCTTCTGCGCCAGCCCACCAGCCATCAGCGGCCTTCGCCACGAGGTAGGCGGGCAGCTCCGCAGGGCCAGCCACTAGGCGCGGACGGGCGGCGTGACCACTGCGCTGAATGAAGACCTCACATAGTCGCTTCAGGCGCTGCTGCCATGGGGCGAGCACTTGGGAAACCCGCGCCACCCATTGCTGATCCAGCGCACCGTCCGGGTCGAGCACGATGGCCCCATTGGCTAAAATAGCCGGGCCACTGAGGCGCAGTCCAGACACAGCCACTCGCGAAAACGATGCCTCATCACGAGCCGTCACCGGCACGATGCTTGCGACACTCGCCAGTGTCAGTAGCAGGCGATATGTCTCAGGCCGCACCCAACTGGAAGGCTTACGCTGCGAGCTATCGCCACCGATTTCCTGCCAGGTGCCAGGCACAGCACCCGCGCCCGCCCAGTGGCGAGAGAAAAGCGTGCCATCCAAATCTGTAGCCACCCAGTCGTACGTTTCGGTCCGTAGGTCCGCGCTCATGCCAGCACCTCCAGTCCAGGCACCTGCCAGATCGGATGATCCAGCGTTGGCGGGCTGTCTTCCAGACACAGCAGCACGCGATCATAGTCATGATCTGGCGGCACATTATAAAGATGCTCGTCATACCCATCTCCCGACAGCGCAGGAAAGCGGCGCACATGTTGGATCGCCCCACCGAGGAGGATAGGTGAGCGCGTGGTCGCCTGCACCCAGGCGGAGGCCCCCTGCTGCTCCAGCCACTCCGCCAGCAGCAGCGGCTGAAAGCCATACTCGCCCTGGCCGATGACAAGCACGCGCTCGCCATTTCCTGCGGCCACCTGCCAATGCCCCGGCAGTGTCTCCTGGCAGATGGTGCCGTGCCGCACGCCGCGCCGCACAGTCACTTGCATGTCCAGGGTATGCTGCACGACCGGCGGCGTGGGCAGTTCGGCCTGCGTGTAAAACTCGAAGGTGCCCTCCGTCAGACTCTCGATCTCGGCCAGCCCGTGTGGCTTTGCAGCTGACTGAATATGCCAGGAAAGCAGCACTGCCAGGGTCACCGCGAGCGATCCATCACCACCACGCCACAGGCGGAACTGCTCCGCCAGCGTCGCCGCCGTGAGGGCCGTCGTGGCTTCATCATCCACGATGACTGCTTGTGCTGCGGTTTGAAACCAACCGTGCGGATCTTCCTGCGCGCTAGGCAGATGCACAGCATGGGCCGTCGCGTGTGAGTGCGCTTCAGCAAACTCAAAAGCCAACGGCCCGCCAGTGCGCCGCCGGGTGCTTTCGATGTAGAGGCCACGCCCGCCAAGCGCTAACCATTCGCGGAACACCGCCTGCCCCAGGGTGGTCGCCGTCTCTGACATGCCAATAAAGATCACCGGTCCTGCATGGAGTCTCAAAACAAGCTTCTCCGCGAGCCTACGCGCCACCTCGCGCAGGGCGGCTGGACGCACCGGCCAGTGGCGGCCCAGGACTTTGCTGACAAAGAGAAACCTGCGTCGTGAATTGTGGCGCAGCGCCACATCACAAAGCTCACGCAAAGGCAGCTCCTGTTTGCGCATCGCAAACCGGAAACTTCCACCGGACAGGCGGGCCTCGAAGCTATCGTCTGCGTGAGTCAACCAGTGGGTGATTGGTGGCTTGCTGAGGTCAGGCATCACAAACATCTCCGAGCGCTCCTGCACCATCACTGGCAGTCGAGGCTCAGGCATCTCAGGCCAGGGATCGCCCGCGCCACGCAGAGCCGCCTTCACGGCCAGCAGGGGAAGATTCAGCCCCGACAGCGCCACATAGGGCAGACCGCCGGACATGCGTCCGTTGATCTCCAAAAGACACGGCTGCTCAGGGCGCTCAGCGCGGCAGCGAAACTGCACATTGAGAAGGCCACCGAGATGAAAATGCGCCACAAGAGTGCGCACCATCGCCTCCACCTCAGGCTCACGCGCCATAACCTGTGACGCACCCTCGGCCACGAACACCGTGCGCGAGGTGCCGCTAATGTGTATCCTCCCATTGAGCGGCTTGCGGCGGCAGACCATCGCCTTCACCTCTCCAGCCTCGGCCAGCACATCCACGCTGAATTCCGCACCGCCCAGATACTCCATGACCAGAAGCTCGGGGAATGTCTCCGCCGGATCCAGGACGGCCCGCAGCTCGATTTTAGAAATGCGATGCGACTCGCTGTTGAGAAGCCGTTTCAGCGGAGTCATACCCTCATCCAGGACATAAAACCCCAGCCCAAAAATGCCAGTGGCTGGCTTGAAACACACCGGCAGGCCATCGCTCTCCAAGACCGTGCAGGCCGCTGCAAATTCCGCCCAAGTGCGCACACGACTGAAGCGATGCACACGCACTCCGGCGGGCACCTGCTCCAAAAAACGGCCCTTATCTTCCAGCAGCCGCATCGTCGCACTATCACCAGCGACGATGAGCCGTGTGCCCTGTGCTTCAAAGGCTGCTCGTTGGTCGGCGATGTCCATCTTCATGCGCCCCGGCACGAAGACCTGCACCCGCTGCCGACGACAAAAATCCAGGCACCAACTCACATACGCCGTAGCCGAAAGTCCCTCGGGCTCCAGTTCCACGACATGACATTCTGACAAAGGTCCAAAGTCCGCCCGCGTGTGGCTTCCGATGATCACCAGCCCGCAACCCCAGCCCGTGCGAAGCTGCCTCAGCACGCCATGAATGCTAGATGAGCTTTTGTTGAACCAGACTCGGCAGGTAAGTGCATCGGACACAGTAGTCACAGATCAGTGTAGTTTATCAGGATGTTGCTGCCGACGAATCTCATCCGATCCCTCGTCCGACACTGAATTTAGCATGACCATATTGAGAGGTGGTCTTGCACCAAGGACAGGTGAGGGTGGCTCCTTTCGAGCAATCCGGGGCGCAATGGATGCGACCGCAACTGCACATGGCCCAGAGATGGTTTGAGCAGTAGGCACATGGGGGTGGCCCCATTAGCCGGTCACTGGCGATCTTGAGTTCCGAAGCTTGCCCCTTTCCGAAATCAAAGTCTGCCACAGCATGGGAGGTCAGCCCTTTGTATGGCGCATTTTTTGCATCG
>JBILPY010000519.1:0-3662 GCA_044373575.1 Prosthecobacter sp.
GGGGCGATTTTTCCGGCCCAGGACCACATCATCGGCACACGTGTGCCGCCTTCGTAGAGCGTGCCTTTGCCATCGCGCAGTGGCGTGTTCATCGTCGGTGGCTGACTGCCTGCCCATTTTGCCCAATCCTCGTTCGCGGCTTTGCGGCCTTCGGTGGTCGTGTTGCTGTGCGTGTTGCCGCCGTTGTCGGAGGTGAAAATGATCAGCGTATTGCCGGTGAGGTCGTTTTTGTCGAGTTCATCGAGGATGCGCCCGAAGCACTCGTCCACGCTTTTCAACATCGAGGCCATGACCGGGTTCCCTTGTCTTCCGCTCGGATCTTTTTTGTTCATGAAGTTCTTCGTGTGCACTTCCTTGTGTCCCCACGGTCCGTGGACGCCATAGCACCACAGGTTGAGGAAAAATGGCCCGCCTTTGCTCTCCACGATAAACTTCGCAGCCTCCGCCGCCTGACGATCCACGATGTATTCACCCTCAGGGCCATCGGTGATCGTGCCCACCTTGCTCTTCGCTGTCGGATTGCCTTCCGGGGTGACTCCATAAGGCGAAAAGTAATTCCCTGGCGGTCCCGGATCGGGATGGCAGTGAAACGCGACGTCAAAACCCTGCTGCTCCGGCCAATGTGGCTGCGTGAGGCCAAGATGCCATTTCCCAATGTGTGCCGTGCGATAGCCCGCGTCCTTCAGCGTCTCTGCAAGCGTGATCTGCGCTGGCTCGAGGTAGTTCTTGCTCTCCGGTGTTAGCATCGGTGCATTTGCCGGAGCATATTCCTTCAAGAACACATGCCCGGCAGGCTGTGGCGGTTGATGCCCGCTCGCCGTCGTGATCCCATGTCGTGCTGTGTATTGACCTGACAACAGCGAAGCCCTTGTCGGCGAGCAAAGCGGCTGCGAGTAGGCATTCGTGAAGCGCATTCCCCGCTTGGCAAAGCGATCAATGTTCGGAGTCTCGTAATAATTCGATCCGTAAACACCGCTATCCATCCATCCCATGTCATCGACGAGGAAGAGGACGACATTGGGCTGCGCCGAAAATGATGAATGCAGAAAGACGAATGACGAAAGGACGAGGGAAAGACATTTCATGGCGGTGGAGCGATGAAACGCGACAGCGATCGCGAACTAGCTCAAAAGCGGAAATCGGTTGTCGGCTTGGACTTTGTTAGCAGGAGTGGCTTCGTTATACCTGCCGTCTTCACGTCATACCAGCCGGGGAAGCCACGCCAATGGATGCGGCCGTCAGTGTCTGTTTTCAGAGTGGCCTCAGTGCGCCACTTCTGGCCGATCCATTCTTCCAAGACCTGACCGCGAGCGCGCAGGGTCCAGTCTTTATTCCAAGAGGCAGCTTCGGGCTTCCAATGCGAGCCTTCCCAGAAGCCCCAGAAGAGGAAGCTCGTGTAAGCAGGGTGGCTGAAGACGCTGATGAGCACATCCCGCGTGTAGTCGGCGGCGAGTTCTTCGTCCTCGGTGGTGACGATGTCATACTCGGTGATGGACTGGCGCGGCACGATCTGCGCAAAGCGATCCGTGATGGCGAGCAGATGCTCGGGCGATGGCAGGTAGCTTTCGTGGAAGTGCGCTTGATTGCCCAGGCCGGCGACCTTCATGCCAGCGTCGTTCAGAGCTTGGATATAAGTGAAGGTGTCATCGCACTGCGGGCCGGGGCGGAAGACCTGGTCTTCATTGACGAAGAACGGCAGTGCGGTCAGCGAGCGCGCGAGTTGGAAGACCTCGCGGTCGAGATGCTCCAGGCCGGGACGTTTGTTCAGCATGTCGGCTCCACCCCAGGCGATGGGATGATTGATCACGTCCCACTCGATGACACGATCCTTCACGAAGGACAGGCGCTCGCGCACGCTGTCGAGCGTGCGCTGCTGGATGACATCGCTGTCTTTGATCGTTTGTAGGTTAAACGGCGTGGCCACCTGCATGAGGTAATGCCCACGCACGGCGATGTGCCGCGCACCCAGCCAAGCGAAGGCAGTATCGAGCTCCGCATTGCGCTGGCTGCGGCGCTGCTCATCGAAGTCGGGCGACCAGTTGCCATCTTTGAGATCATTTTCGAAAACGATGATGCTGAAGAGTCGCTCAATGATGTCGCGGTAGCGTTTGTCGTCCTCGCTCTCGCCGAACATGCGCTTTGCCGCGATGGCGGAACCAAAGCCGAACTCGTGTCGGCGCAGGGTGAGTTTTACTTCGGTATCGGCGAGCGGTTTGCCATCGGCACTCGTCAACGTGAGCGCGAGGTCGGCTTTGCGATGCTGCTCGATGCGCTCCAGAGCCGCCTTGCGCCACGGTGCATTGGGTTCACGGCCTGCGTAAGTGCGCTTGATCGGCTTGGCTCGCGGGAAGGAGGCGAGGTCGATGCTGGCGGGATACTTGAAGAGGCGGATGCTTTCGACCTCGATGCTCTGCCCACGATGCCCGCACAGCAGGACCACGGCCGCTTTGCCCGCCTCGATGGCAGCTTCAGCGGCAAAGGTGACTGGCAGCTCCGCCCACTCACGCGAGATGCCGATGCCAATCGATGGGCCAAAGGAGGTGTAAGGCGCTGCCTTGAGCTGCAGCTTTGCCAGAACCTCGCCGAACTCCTCCGCGCCCACGACACGCGCTTTGATGATGGCAAAGACGCGCTCGCCCTTGGCGATGGCGGATTCGAAAGGTGCCGTGAACTGCGCGCTGTGCGCCTGTGCCCCATGTGGCTGCGTGATGATGATGCGCTTCCCAGGCGTGAGGGACTCGACCTTGCCAGACTTTGAGTTTGCCGATGCCAATAAGGCGCCGCCGCTGATCTCCACGCCACCCGGCGGCACATCGAACGCGCCAAGCAGGCTGTGGGCGAGCATGATTAAAGCGAGGCTGAGGAGGCGGTTCATCCGGCCATCGTGGATGCCGTGGCATGGTTCTGCAAGAATCTCCATGGCGAAAGGCCCGAGTAGATGATTGCCACCATGTGGCGGCGTAGTGACAGAGGTCAGGCCCGCGATGGATCAGTGGTCGCTGACTCCGTGTGCCAGTAAGTCCGCCAGGATTGATTCTGGATCGCGGCATTCCGGGGGGCCTGCCAAAGCAGTAGCATCACACCCAGCAGATCTCCGCAGGCCAGCAGGGCGTTCACCATGGAGCCAGTGACAGGCAGCACATGCACCTTCCCGATCAAGGCGCATCCGATGAGCGGCAGAATGCTCAGCACCATGAATGGTGCGATGAGGATGGCAATGAAGCGATCTCGGCTCATGGGGCCATGGCAGTGCGCATAGAAAAGCCCGCGCGACAGACCACAGGCCAATGCAGGTGCGATCTGACAGTCCCCGGCCTGGATGAACAAGCGCATGAATGGTCTCATGCACTGGAATGAGCCAGAAAAACGCGGCCAGAAACCAAGCACCGGATGCGGGGTCTGAGATCAATGATGCAGCAGGAGTCAACCATGCCCAAAGGCCACCGACGATTCCGACAGACATCACAGCCACAGGCAGGGCCACCCATTGCAGCATCATGGGTGACGGCTCTTTCAGCGGCTTCCAAGGCGCATCTGGCACACGAAGTCCGGTGTCTCAGGTATGGGACCGAAATGAAAGCGCATGGATCAAGCTGTGGCTGAAAGGATCTTTACCTTACACCTTGTCTTTGGACTACTTTTTCCTCTTGTCCTCACCTTCG
>JBILPY010000521.1:0-3660 GCA_044373575.1 Prosthecobacter sp.
CAGGGGCGGAGGGCGTTGGTCATGGTTTCGTAGGCGGCCCAGAATTCGGCATCGCTGTAGCCTTCCTTGAGGAGGGCGTGCTCGGGGGCGTTGTAGCCGAGGGTGTAGAGGTAGGTGTGGGCGAGGTCGGCCTGGAAGCCGAGGGCGTTTGGCATGCCGACGCCTTCGAGGACATCGAGCATGTCTTTCCAGGAGTGCATCCCGGCCCAGCAGATCTCACCTTCAGCGGCGAGGCGCTCACCGTGATCGGCGGCGATCTGGGCGGCTTTCTTGAAGGTATCGACAATGCGCGCGGTGCTGGCGGTGGGGTTTTCGCGCCATTTGGCGACGCCAAACTCGGCGGAGTCGATGCGAATGACGCCGTATTTGCGGACGCCGTGGGCATTGAAGACCTTGGCGATGCGGCAGGCCATCTTCACGGCGCTGAGGAATTTTTCCTGCTGGGCGTCATCGCCCATGGCGCTGTCACCGACGGTGCCTGGCCAGACGGGAGCAACGAGGGAGCCGACGGAGAAGCCTTTGCCGGCGATGAGGTCGGCGATTTTGTTGAGTTCGTCGTCGCTGGCCTCAGGGTTCGTGTGAGGGAGGAAGAGGAAGTAGTCGATGCCTTCGAACTTCTGGCCGTTGACCTCGGCGGCGGCGGTGAGGTCGAGCATGCGCTCCAGGCTGATCGGTGGCTCCTGGCCTTCGCCATCGCCTTTGCCGACGAGGCCGGGCCACATCGCGTTATGAAGTTTGGGTGCGGAATTGCTCATGGATCAGGGTGTGTTTGCGGGTTGGGATAGGGCTTTTTCGGGGGAAAGCGGCGGGATGATAAACACCGCGATCTGGAACGCACGAAAAAAGAGATGCTGACGCAGATTTCACGCCTGGGGCAGCAGGATCGGTATGCCGTCGTCGATGGGGAAAAGGAGTGACCCATCTTCGCGACAGAGCGCCTTTTCATCCGCAGGCCGCCCATGGCGCTGCAAGTCATCCGCTGTGGCCCAGCGCAGAGGCTGGTGGGTGTCCGGGCAGCGCATCTTGGGAAGGAAGCTGTTGATCCAGTCGAGGTTCATCGGATCTGGCCCTCTCCATCGACGATGTATTTGTAGCTGCAAAGCTCAGCCAATCCCATGGGGCCGCGTGCGTGGAGTTTGTCAGTGCTGATGCCGATCTCGGCCCCGAAGCCGAACTCGCCGCCGTCATTGAAGCGGGTGCTGGCGTTGTGCAGCACGACGGCGCTGTCCACCTCATGCTGGAAGCGCTCCGCGTCGGCGCGGTTGCGGGTGACGATGCTGTCGGTGTGATGCGAGCCGTAGCGGTTGATGTGCGTGATCGCTTCATCTAGTGAGGCGACGGTCTTGATCGAGAGGATGAGGTCGAGATACTCGGTGCTCCAATCCTCCTCGGTGGCGGGTATGGCCTCGCTGCCGAGGTGGGCGAGCGAGGCGGCATCGCCACGCATCTCGACGTGGGCTTCGCGCAGGGCTGCGGCGAGCTTGGGATGGAATTCGGCGGCGATGTCCCGATGGACGAGCGCGGTCTCCAAAGCATTGCAGACGCCGGGCTTTTGCGTCTTTGAGTTCACGATGATCTTTACGGCCATGTCCTGATCGGCATCCGGGGCGACATAGACGTGGCAGACGCCGTCGTAGTGCTTGATGACGGGCATGCGCGCGGTGGCGACGACTTTCTCGATGAGTCCTTTGCCACCGCGAGGAATGATGAGGTCGAGGTATTGATCCATCTTCGCCATGTGTTCCACACTGGCGCGGTCGGTGAAGGGGATGAGCTGCACGCTGTCTTTCGGCAAGCCCGCACGCTCGCCACCGGCTTGGAGGGCTGCGGCCAGGGCGACATTGGAGTGGATGGCCTCACTGCCGCCGCGCAGGAGCGTGGCATTGCCGGTCTTAAAGCACAGGCTCGCGGCATCACTCGTGACGTTGGGCCGGGACTCGAAGATGATGCCGATGACGCCGATGGGCACACGCTTCTTCGTGATGTGCAGGCCGTTGGGCCGGGTCCATTCCGAGAGCACTTCTCCGACGGGGTCAGGTAGTGCGGCGACTTCGCGCACTGCATCGGCCACGGCTTTGAGGCGCTTCGGATCGAGCGTCAGGCGATCGATCATGGCCTTGGTCAAACACTTCTCGTGGGCGGTGGCGAGATCTTTGGCGTTCGCTTCGAGAATCTCGGTCTGGCGGGCTTCGATCTCATCCGCCATGGCCATCAGGATGGTGTTTTTTTCGGCAGAGCTGAGCTTCACCAGTTCATGCGCGGCGGCACGGGCACGGCGGCCCATGTCGAGAATGGCGGATTGGATTTCTGCGTCGGTCATGTGGACGATACGTCATGCCGCCCGATGACGGCTCTGCAAACGGAAAGTCGTCACTGGGATGGCTTTCGCTTCGGGCTCTGACAGGAAGAAATTCGAAAAGCCAAACTCGCTCAAACGAACTCCCTGATTCTGCTTCAGGTTCGAGTTTTTGATGTGCTCTCTGACATGAGCAGCTTTGCCTAGCCGTAAATCACTTCGCTGTTTTTCACCCACGCGATGAACCCGCTCCTCTAATATCTACTCCCATGATGCCCATCGGCCGCCGCCGTTTTCTCGAAGCTTCTGCCCTCGCTCTCAGTTCACCCCTGCTCGGTCAGGTGCCTGGAGAGCGACCCCGACAGGACGCTGAAGTGAAGATACTTAACCCTCGCACCCGCGTCCCGGTTAGCATCATTATTGATGACTCCACCTGCCTGGTGAACTTGAACAAGTTTGCCATCCCTCAGTTCGCGGTAGCGAACCCGGGTAAGTATGACCACTACCCTTGGAAAAGCTGGCCGGATGAGATTCCCGACAGTTTTGTGCGCAAGTTCGCCGACTGGGCAGAAGAGAACGGCGTGAAAGGCAAGTACAGCATCGTGCCATACCCTGCGTGCGTGGGGCGGCTCGATCGTGAAATCCCTGGCTGGACTCAGCGTGAGCTGGCGGAGAGCATCAAGCTCGTGCGTGAGCGCATCATGCCAAACTGGGACATCCACCCGGAGATGGTCACCCACACTCGCATCATCGATACGAAAACGGGGCATCCCTATCCCGAGATCAGCCCGCGCTTCATGGAGAACTGGAAATGGTGCGGCGGGCGCAGTGTGGATGAGATCGCCGACTACATGGGCTACGGGCTCAATATCCTGAAAAACATCGGCCTGCCCTGTGAGGGGCTTACGACGCCGGGCGGCTTTGGAAGTGATGCACGACCTCAACTAGCCCAGGCCACCTTTGAAGCTTGTCGAAGTGTTTTTAAGGCGGAAATCCCGCACTACTTCAGAGATCTCCATGCCAGCGGAGATCAGAGCGTGGTTCCGCTCGTGCAAAACGTGTCCGGCTTGGACAGCGATGATCCGCGCTGCGTCGTGCATGTGCTTGGATGCACGGGTGACTGGACCGGCGGCTGGGACTGTGTGACGCCGAAGGGGGCGGATGCGTTCATCACGGAAGATGGGCAGCGCGGCCGCATGGTGGAGGTCATCAAGCGTGGAGAGCCAGCCATTATCGTCTGCCACTGGACCGGCATTTATTGGAATGGTCTTGAGATCGGCTTCGAGATCTTTCGTGAGGTGGTGAAGAGACTTCATTCCACCTTCAATCATCTGCACTGGATGAAGCTGAGTGAGATCGCCCGT
>JBILPY010000786.1:0-3655 GCA_044373575.1 Prosthecobacter sp.
GAGGTCCAATGCCTCGGCGGGTTCGGCAAGAACAAGATCCAAGCCAAGCGCACCGCCACCGCCTCCGATGGTCTCCGCTTCCTCTGGGACTACCTCGGATGGACCGGCAGTGCGCGCCCCGTCGCCCTTGGGCTCTTCGGCAAACTGCACTCGGAGTTCCGCCACTACCGCAAGAGCGCGCAGCGGCTCTGCCAGCAGTTCGATAGCCGCTACCCCGACGCGAACCTCTAACCCTTTGCCCGAGCTATACGCAGTCTGCGGATAGCCGGGCCAAACCCAAGAACAACGAACCCAAGAACCGAACCTGATATGTGTGTGATCCTGATATGTCCTGAAAATGTGCGCCCGAAGCCCGAGGTGCTGTATGTCTGTCATGAAGCCAACCCGCACGGAGCGGGCGTGGCATGGCGGGAAGGTGGCCGCGTGCGCTGGCAGAAGAACCCCAGCACCGGTGAACTCATCACCTTGCTCAAGAAGCTGGAGGGCGAAGTGGTCATCCACTTCCGCTGGGCCAGCGTGGGCGGGGTGGATGCGCGATTGTGTCATCCGTTCCCTGTCACGCCGAAGGCCAGCGTGAGCCTCTGCGGCATGGCCGAGAGTGTGCTGTTCCACAACGGCACTTGGAGCGGGTATGTGGATGCCCTGATGCGGCTGGAGCAGCATCGTAAAGAACCGCTGCCAACCTCGCCGATGAGCGACACCCGCGCAGCGGCTCTCGTGGTCCACACCACCGGCCCTGATGCGCTCAATAAGCTGCCAGGGCGCTGGGTGTGGATGAATGCGAATGAAACCCGCCTCTTCGGTCCATGGGAGGCGTGGCGGGGCATGAAAGTGAGCAACACGTTCTTCCTGCCACGCCTGAAATCCGCACAAGCACGCCGCAAGGCTACGCAGCCTGCGGATCACCTTCCCCTGAGCCAGTCCTGCCTTTTTGCCTGCTAACCCCAACCCAAAACAAAACGAAAATGAAACTCTTCAAACTGATCGCCAGCCGAGCTGGCCAAGTGTTGTTCGATGACCGTGTGGAGGCCGACTCCCCGCGTGAAGCCCGTGAACAGATGAAAGCCCTGATGGGGCTCAACTCTCTCACCGGAGTGGTGTATGCCATCACGGAAATTCCCGTGGAACTCATCCAGAGCATCGTCGATGCGCGACTCGTCGAAGCTCTGCAACGACTGAGAGGTGGTCAAGCACCTACCACGGTCGAGCAGATGCTGCGACCCATCGCCAGCGAAGCGGTCAGAGAACAACTCGCCAGCCTGCGCGAAGCCCGCATCACGCCGGATGATCCGCCGCCACCGCCGCAGCGCTTTGATGCGTTCACGCCTGCCGTGGACCAGATCATTGGCACGCCCACGCCGCCGAAGCCACGGAGCAAACGCATCAGCGTGACCACCAACGGCACGCTGGTGGATTGGAAGGCGGTGAAGCGGTTGTATCGCCGCACCGGTTCCATCAAGCAGACGGCGGTGCAGTTTGAACTGTCGATCAACTCCGTGAAGGCGCGCATCCGCCGGGAGGGCTGGACCCATGAGTGATCGTCTCACCATCACCAAGTATGGCACGCGCTACTGGGCCGTGTGGATCGACGGCGAACTGCTGGCCGTCACGCTCTACAAGAAGGGTGCCCGCGCCATCACGGCTGCGATTACGACGCTCTCCACGACTCATGGAAAGGAGGTCCATCATGGCATCCAAGCCGCGTGAACGTGTTCTCAAACAAGCTCCATCATCGCCGATGAACTGGCGACCGCGCACGGCGGAGGATTTGATCGGCCAGGCCAAACGAGTGGCGCAGGCGCAGGCGAAAAAAGCCAAGCGGCTCGCCAGTGATCCTTCAGCCACGATGAAGCTCCTGCTCTACGGTCCGCCGGGCGTTGGCAAGACAAGCGTGGTGGAACTGGTGGCGCTTCAGTTGGCCGGCAGTCCACTCGCCATCGAGGACTACAACGGACGTGAAGTGACGGTGGACCTTGTGCGCGATTGGATGCGGCAGCTTGCCTATGGCAGCCTGTTCAGTTCATGGTCGGTGAAGATCGTCAACGAGCTGGACCGGTGCTCGCGTGAAGCGCAGGACTTGTTGCTCACCTACTTGGACCGATTGCCGCCGGGCCGGGCGTTCCTCGGCACGAGCAACCTGCAATTGGATCTGCTCACCGAGCGATTCCAGACGCGGTTCCAAGCCATCAAGCTGCTGCCACCGACCACGGAGGAACTGGCAGCGTTCCTGAGCGCCCATTGGGCTGTGCCTTCCATCACCGCGAACCAGATCGCCGTGGGCAGTGGTGGCTGTGTGCGGGCCGCGCTCGCTGATCTCGAATCCTATCTCGATCACCAACCCTCATGAGCTTGTTCACCACCGCCCAAATCCCCATCCTTCACGACAGCCCCGGCCCATGGATCATGCATGTGCCCGTGGTGTCCACACGGCATATCCCACGAGTCGAAGCTGAGGCGTTGCTCCGGCTTCAACCGCTGGAGTGTCGTTCACCGGATGATCCGCCTCTGTTGGCCCACCTCCTCGATGGCGTGGGTCATCTGTTCCTCATCGAAGATCTCGATGCCGATGAAATGAACATGTTCCCGCATCTGCGCGGCGTGCTCTTGGCCATCAAGGCTCGTGGCTACGCCTATGCGCGCCTCGATGCCGATGGCGAAACCTTTTCGCACCTGCCGCTCTTCGAGTGGTGACCCCCAACCCCATACCAAACGACCATGCAAAACATCCAGACGATGATTGATCAACACGGCGGCTTTGAAGCCGTCCGAACCCGCTACCTCCGCCTCGAGAACCCGCCGTTCATGCGGCTGGTGATCGAGGTGATTGGTGGCCCCTATCCCAACGGCGCGTATGAACTGAGCATCGCGCATCACTCTGAGCAGAACGGCGACGCCATGCGTGATCCCGAGATCACGTTCCTCGTGATGCCTTCGGCAGAGGGCACGACGTGGACACCGCTCACCTTTGAAAACAGTTACCTCGGAGCCTACCAAGTCGTGGCGGAGGTGAACCGCGAAGGCTTGATCAAGGTGAAGCAGTCACAGTGGATGAAAGAGCTGCGCAGCTTCGCCAAACAGTGGGATCGCACCCTTAAAGCTCAGGGGTTTATGGAGGTGTTCCAGCGCCAATATGGTGCTGCAAACGGTGCGACAACGGAAGGCACGGTGACGAGGCAAGGAGACGCCCCGCAAGGGCAATGAACCTGAACCCACCTGCCCATGAGCAAGAAAGACATGATCGAACAACTGCGCCAACGCCTTGCCAGCAATGACCGCTGGGCACTGCGCGCCTTGATGCGCATCTACCAGAACCAGACCGCCGACGAGCAATGCCGGGAAACCACCATCGAGCGCAACGGCATCGGGTTCACCGGACCTGATGCTGAGATCCTCACCAGCTTCGCCCGTCAGTATCAGCGACGCGGCAGCTTGAGCGAACGGCAGATGATCATCCTGCGCCGCCGCATCCCCGCCTATGCACGCCAGATCGTGCAGGGCAGCGACACCACGCGCCTTGAGGCGGCTTTTTCCAGCACTGCAACTACGCAAGCTGCGGAGCCTGTAGCTTGAACCCAAACACTCCACCACCATGCCCACACGAACCGCCCCTGAAATCGAACTGCCACCCGATGCAGCCACCGCCGAGGATCACCGC
>JBILPY010000081.1:0-11830 GCA_044373575.1 Prosthecobacter sp.
TTTTCATTTGCCTGCCAAACTCCGACATCGTTCGCTGCGTGATCCACACGGTTAGTTTGAAACCTGGCCTTATCCTCATCGATACCACTACAGGCGATCCGGCCGAAATGGCCGCGCTGGGAGCCGAACTGTCCGCGAAGGGCGTGCACTACCTCGATGCGACCGTCTCTGGCAGCAGTGCGCAGCTTCTGCAACGTGAAGTACTCGTCATGGTCGGTGGAGAGGTGGAAGTGTTTGAGCAATGCTATGAGCTCTTCGCCAAATTCGCCCGCGAGACCATCCACGTCGGTCCCTGCGGCAGCGGGGCGAAGATGAAGCTCGTGACCAACCTTGTGCTCGGCCTGAATCGTGCCGCGCTGGCGGAAGGACTCGCCTTTGCGTGGGATCTCGACCTCAACCCGGTGGAGACGCTCGATGTCCTCCGCCGCAGCATGGCCTATTCCCGCATCATGGACACGAAGGGCGAGAAGATGATCACGCAGGACTTCACGCCGCAGGCGAAGCTCTCGCAACATTTGAAAGACGTGCGCCTCATGCTCGCCGCCAGCTCCGTTCCTTTGCCGTTGAGCGAAACACATCGCCAACTGCTCGAAAAAGCCGAGTCGCTCGGTTTCGGCGACGAGGACAACAGCGCCATCATCAAAGCCCTTTTGGAACCATGAGCGCCTCGCAACGCTACCTCGTCCTCATCACCTGTTTCCTCGCGCTCGTCTTTGACGGCGTGGAACTCGGCCTCATGCCGGTTGCCTCGCTCTCCGTTTCAAAGAGCCTGCTCGGCACCGCTTTCAGCCCGGAACTCGGTGGCGAGTGGTTTGCGCGCTTCACCGCCGCCCTGATGCTCGGTGCGGCCATCGGTGGCATCATGCTTGGCAGCCTTGGAGATCGCATCGGTCGTACGCGTGCCATGGGCGTGTGCATCCTGTTCTACTCCATCTTCGCCGCGCTCGGCGCGTATGCGCAGACGCAGGAGCAGATGCTCGCGCTGCGCTTTCTCGTGGGCCTCGGTGTCGGCGGTTTGTGGCCGAATGGCATCGCGCTTGTCTCGGAATGCTGGTCGGGGGCTTCGAAGCCCGTGGTCTCAGGCGTGATGATGGCCGGACTGAATGCGGGCATTCTTCTGCTCTCCCAACTCGCCCGCCACTGGCCCATCACGCCGGATGCTTGGCGCTGGTTGTTCCAATTCGCGGGCGCTCCCGCGTTGCTCGGCATCTTCGTGCTCATTGCACTTCCCGAGTCGCCGAAGTGGCTCGCCACGCGGGGGTTGGCAAAAGCTCCGGTCACACCATTGCGCGAGCTGTTTCAACCACAGCTCATCCGTTTCACCCTCGTGGGCATTTTGTTGAGTGCCATTCCGATGGTCGGCGCTTGGTCCGCCAGCAAGTGGATGATTCCATGGTCTGACAAAGTCGCCGGAGCCACGAACGTCGGCTACAAAGCCGCCACGCAGGGTTGGTGGGCGCTCGGGGCCACGCTCGGCAGTTTTGCCGGTGCGCAACTCGCGAGCTGGCTCGGCCGCCGTCTCAGCTATGGCCTCATCAGTCTCGCCACCGTCACGATTACCTTTGCAATGTTCCAGCTCACCTCGCCTTTGCAGCCGTCGTTTCATCCCATCGTCTTCGCCCAGGGTTTTGTGGCCACGCTGTTCTTCGGCTGGCTCGCGCTGTATCTGCCGGAGCTGTTTCCCACGCGGGTGCGAGCCACCGGCAGCGGTCTCGCCTACAATTCAGGCCGTTTCGCCACGGCCTTTGGCGTTCTCGCCGCCGGTTTTCTCTTCACAGCACTCGGTGGCGATTATCCGCGTGTGGGAACGATCTGCGCCTCCATTTACTCCCTCGGATTCATCGTGATCTGGTGGGCACCAGACATGAAAGGGTCGGATCGGTCGTAGGGCCTTCTAGCGCTGCCGAAGAAAGAAAGCAGGCGTGAGTTCCATACTTGTTCGGCGTCCAACGCCGCACCCGCCATGCTCAAGATTCTCGCTCCCGCCGAAAAAAACAGCGCCTTCTGCGATGGTGTCTCGCGACGTAACTTCATCAAAGTCGGCGGCCTGGGTTCACTCGGCCTGTCCTTGCCGAAGCTGCTGGCACTGGAAAACCAGGCGGGCATCCGCAATTCGCACAAGTCGGTCATCCTGATCTATCTCGTCGGCGGTCCGCCGCATCAGGACATGTTTGATTTGAAGCCGAATGCACCGCGCGAGATCGCCGGGCCGCACAAGCCTATCGGCACGAATGTGGATGGCATCCAGATCTGTGAACTCTTCCCACGCATGGCGAAGATGATGGACAAATTTACCATCATCCGCTCGCTCGTCGGTGCCCAAGCCGGACACGACGCGATCCAGTGCTACACAGGCTTCCCCAATCGAACGGGCACCGTCCCACCCGGCGGCTGGCCGCAGTTCGGCAGTGTGGTCGGCAAGCTGAAGGGCGCTTTTGATCCCGCCGTGCCACCATTCGTCAGCATGTGCTACGACTGCACGCACGGCCCCTACAACGAGCCCGGCCCCGGCCTGCTCGGCTCCGCCAGCGACGCCTTCCGTCACACCGGGCCAAGCCGTGGCGATCTAACGCTGCAAGGCATCACCTATGACCGCCTCTCCGATCGTGCGAAGCTGCTCACGAGCTTCGACAACTTCCGCCGCGATGTCGATGCGAGTGGAAAGATGGAGGCGATGGACACCTTCACCCAGCAGGCCATGGGCGTGCTCACCTCATCGAAGCTGGCTGACGCACTCGACCTTTCCAAAGAAGACCCGCGCCTCGTCGAACGCTACGGCACCGGCGATACCGTGAAGCGCATCGACGAAAACGGCGCGCCGCGCGTGCCTCAGAGTTTCCTCACCGCACGTCGGCTCGTGGAGGCCGGTGCGCGTGTCGTCACCGTGAACTACAGCAAGTGGGACTGGCATGGCGGGGCCGGTAACGACATTTTCTCCCGCGAGCGCGAGGACTTCCCTATCTTTGACAAAGGCATCACCGCGCTCGTCGAGGACCTGCATCAGCGTGGCCTCGACAAAGACGTCACCGTGCTCGTGTGGGGTGAATTTGGCCGCACGCCAATCATCAGCAAGCAAGTCGGTCGCGATCACTGGCCGCGCGTCGCCATGGCGCTGCTCGCTGGCGGCGGCATGCCGATGGGTCAGGTCATCGGCTCCACGGATCGACTCGGTGGCGAGGCTGACAGCCGCCCCGTGACCTTCGCGGAGGTCTTTGCCACGCTGTATCGCAATCTCGGCATCGACGTGGCCACCACCACCGTCACCGACACCAAGGGCCGTCCGCATTACCTTGTCGAAAACGGCGCGCTGCCCATCCGCGAACTGATTTGATCAAGTTCGCGCGTTTCATGCCGTAAGACTCGCATGAAATTCCGCTTCATCGCAGCACTGCTCTTCTCCGTCTCGCTTCACGCCGCCGAATTCCGCGCCGGTGCCGCCACCAGCAACATCACGCCGGAGCTGGGCAGCTCGATCAACGGTGGCTTTCAGGATGGCAAGGCGACCGCCATTCATGATGAACTCAACGCCCGCTGCCTCGCGCTCGATGATAGCAAGACGAAGCTCGTGTTCGTTGTCGCAGACAGTTGTGTGATCGGCCGCGGCATCTTTGATGAAGCGAAGAAGATGGTGAACGAGGCTACCGGCCTGCCGATGGAGAACATGATGATGTCCGCCACGCATTCGCATTCGTGCGGGACGCTGCAGGCCGTCGGCCAGAGTGAGCCGAACCCGATTTATCAGCGTTTCGTTGCTCGGCGCATTGCCGATGGTGTGCGACGTGCGTTGAACAACCTCGCACCGGCAAAAATCGGTCACGGCAGCGCCTCCGTGCCGCAGCAGGTCTTCAATCGACGCTGGAAGATGAAGCCCGGCAGCATTTTGCCCACGCCGCTTGGCGTCACCACCGATCAGGTGAAAACCAATCCCGGCATCAACAACCCAAATCTCGTCGAACCTGCCGGCCCCACCGATCCTGAGGTCGCTTTCATCAGTGTGCAGTCAGTAGATGGCAAACCGCTCGCGCTGCTGGCGAATTACTCACTGCATTACGTCGGCGGTGTCGGTCCCGGCCACATCTCGGCGGATTACTTTGGCGCGTTCGCGGTGAAGATCGGCCAGTTGCTCGGCGCAGGCTCGGAGTTCGTCGGCATCATGTCGAACGGCACGAGTGGTGACATCAACAACATCGACTTCCGCGGCAGTCAGGCCAAAGAAGCCCCCTATGGCCGCATCCAGATCGTCGCCAACGACGTCGCGCAGGCCGTCGCCGCCGCCGTGAAAAAGGTGCAGCATGTCGACTCCGCACCGCTCGCGGTCGCGCAGAAGGAGATCCCGCTTGGTTTGCGTATCCCGACCAAAGATGAGGTCGAAAAGGCCCGCGAAGTGATGAAGACCTCCAAACTCGCTCCGCGCATGGAAACGATGGAGCAGGTCTATGCGCGTGAAACCGTGCTGCTGGCCGATTTTCCCGCCAAAGTCTCCGCACCGCTGCAAATCATGAAAATCGGTGATTTGCACGTCTCGGCCATTCCAGCCGAAGTCTTCGTCGAAATCGGCCTGGAGCTCAAAAAGCGTCATTCGCCCACTTTCACCGTCTCTTTGGCCAATGCCTACCACGGCTACCTGCCCACGCCCAAGCATCATGCGCTCGGCGGCTATGAAACCTGGCGTGCGAGATCGAGCTGCCTCGAAGTCGATGCCTCGACCAAGATCATCGCGGGACTGGAGGAGCTGTTCGCGAAGTTGAAGTGAGCCGCGACCTGTGACATCACGATCCGGGAGGAACTGAAATCCTCCATCCGACCCGATGGCACCGAATTTCGTGATGAGGTCAAACCCAATGTCACGCACCGGCGATACCGATCGGCAAAGCAATCGCCGGTTCGGCTTTGATTTTTGTTTGGTGTTCTCGGCGATAGTTGAGCGGCGTGGTACCGGTGAACTTTTTGAAACGCTTCACGAAGGAGCTGTGGTCGTAGAAGCCGGTGTCCTGGGCGATGCGGGCGATGCTGTGGGCGGTGTGCTTGATGGCATCTATGGCGTGAAACATGCGCACCTGTTCGACGAAGACTTGCGCGGTCATTTTCATGCCCTGCCGGAAGACGCGCATGAACTGGCTTTCGGACAGGCTGCAGAGCTTGGCCAGGGTGGCGATGGTGATGGCCTCGGCGTAGTTGCGAAAGACATGTTCGAGGGCGGGTAGCAGCCGGTTGAGTTCGGCATCGTGGCCCATGACTTCGCTGTAGCGGCGGTTGATGGTGATGAGGCCGATGATTTTTCCGGCCCGGTTATGCAGCGGGTATTTGCTGGAGAAATACCACTGAGGCGCATGGGCGAGATAGCTGGCGGCATGCACCTCATTTACCAATGGCTTGCCGTGATTGAAGACGAGCAGGTCGTTTTGCCGGAAGCTCTCGGCGATGATCTTTGGGAAGAGGTCGAAGTCGGTCTTGCCGACGACTTCCTGCCCGTGTTGAAGGTTGATGGCCTCTTTTAGAGCGCGGCTCATGTAGATGTAGCGGGAGTCGAGGTTTTTGATCATGAAGAGAGCCCCGGGCAGGTGCTCCAGCGCTTGCAGGAGCTGCGTGGTGTCGGCTACTTCATGGAAAAAGGCGGTCTGGAGGCGGTTTATCGCGGTAAGAGGATATTACCATTTTATAACGGTCGGGCCATAGCCTTTTCTGCGCTGGCTGGCTAGACTCTCATCATGAAGATTGGGCGCACTAGGTTTCGACGGCTGCTGGCGGCATCGCTGATGCTGGCTGGCTTGCCGTCGGTCGTTTCGGCTGCGGACATGCTGGTGCTCATGAGTGGCTCTGGGAAGGTGGAGCGCTATGATTCGGAGACGGGGGTGCATGTGGGGACGGTCGTCGGTGGGTTGCCTCCATCGAACGCCATGCTTTTCGATGCGGAAGGGCGTCTGCTCATTTCCACGGGTGTGCCGGGTGGTGTCGGCCATGTGCTGCGTTTTGACCCACGGAACGGCGGGAAGATGGAGACGTGGCTGGAGGTGCCGGAGGGCTACGGCGTGGCCTGCTGGATGAGACCATCGTCCTGTGGGCCGGAGAAATGGGCCGCACCCCGCACACCCCCGCCGTCACCGGGACTGCCGGACGCGACCACCACGTCAGCGGCTACACGATTTTCATGGCTGGTGGCGGCTTCAAAGGCGGCACCGCCTTTGGCGAGACCGATGACTTCGGAGCCAATGCCGTCGTCAATCCCGTCAGCGTCCACGACATCCACGCCACCATTCTCCACCAAATGGGCCTCGACCACACCCGCCTCACCTTCCGCCACGGCGGCCGCGATCAACGGCTCACGGACGTGCACGGGCATGTCATTCGGGAAATTTTGGCGTGAGCCAATAGTCAGCATGGCCCGGTCCACTTCCACCTTGCTCCATGAAACACACCCTCACCCTCTTCATCTTCAGCCTCTTCACCGCTCTCGGGAGCGCAGTCGAGCCGCTGGAACTCAACGTCCGCGCGCTCGGCGCAAAGGGAGACGGTTCCACTGATGACACGGCCGCCTTTCACACGGCGATTGCTGAGGGGGCGAAGCTGAAACTCCCGGTTCGCGTGCCGCAGGGCAGTTACGTCATCACGCAGCACCTGGCCTTGAATGCTCAACACTTGACCGGCGAGCCGAATGCCTCCTTCGGAGCAGACGTGATGGTGCTGCCCACGCTGGTTGTTCGCAGCGAGAGCGGCACCGCGATTCGTCTCGGCTAGGGAGCCACGGTGGATGGTTTGCAGATTCACTGCGCCTGGCCCGGCGGCAGTCCCGGCGAGAAGGCGGCTCCGGCCATCGAGCTGGCGAGCCCCTGCACCCGCATCCACGCCATGTGCATCATCAGCCCATGGGTGGGCATCGGTTGGGACGGCAAATCGATCACCAGCCGAACGACCATCGAGAACGTCTTGATGGGCAGCGTCCACAAAAAGGGCGTCCATATCGGCAACAACTTCGACGTGACCGTGCTGCGCAACATCGAGGTCTTCTCGCCGGACGTGCCCCGCTTTGCGCAGGAAGGCATCGGCTTTCACCTGCAGAAGTGCGATGACATCCGGCTGAGCGATTGCTTCGTCATCAGCGCCCACACCGGCTACCTTTTCGACGAGGAAAAGCCCGGCGTGACCAATCACGGCACTTGGGGCACGCTGGTGAACTGCTCGTCCGACTACATCACAGGCGTCTCGGTTGACATCGTCGGAGAGCACAAACTGACCTTCTCCGCCGGGTCGCATCTCAGTCATCATCTCGGGCTGCGCGTGCGTGAGAAAGGAGCGGTCGTCGCATTGAACGGCGTCTGGATTCAGTGCAGCAGCGCACCCACGATTCAGGTGGAAGGCGGGCGCTCCATCGCCGTCACCGGCTGCACGAATCATTCGGCGCCCCTGCCGTGATGATCGGCGGCGGGGAGATCGTCAGCATCACGGGCAACGCCATCGACTCCCAAGGCACCGGCCTGCATCTGCGGCCCGGCTGCGAGCGACTGGTGTATTCCAGCAATGCCGTGCGCTTCAAAGGCCAGGCCGTCACCGACGAGTCAGGAGGCAAAGGCCGCTTCGTGCTCCAAGGCAACGCCGAAGCGCCGATCACCCCCAAGACGCCTGAAGCCGCACCTCCGGGGAAACAGTAGGTCAAGCCAGTCACCCGCATCTCCATCATCAAGCAAAGAACATGACAACAAGTCCCACCACCCGCCGCGAGGCTTTCACCACTGCCGGACTCGCCTTGCTCGCGGCATCCGTCGCTTCGTCTGCGCAGGCGGCTGAGGCGGCTGAGGCGGAGGCCATCGGCCCCGATCATCTCAACGTCCTCAGCTTCGGCGCGAAGCGCGATGGCACGAGCGATGACACGGCGGCTTTTCAAAAGGCGCTGGATGCCGCCCATGCGGCAGGTGGAGGTCGGGTGTGGGTGCCGGCGGGCAGTTATCTGCTCGGCGGCAGTCTGCTGGTGCCGCACGGGGTTTGCTTGCAGGGCACCTGGACCGCGCCGATCTCGCAGCCTTGGAAAGGGCCGCCCGGTGCGGCGGGCGCAGCGGCGGGATCGAACCTGCTCACCACCCATGGCCATGGCGATGCGACCGCTCCAGCCTTCATCCGACTCTCGGGAAACAGCGCGGTGCGCGGACTCGCTATTCATCATCCGCGTCAAACGCCCACGGACCCGCCCATTGCGTATCCTTGGACCATCGCTTCGGCGGCGGTAGGTGCGGACAGCTGCGCGGTGGAGAATGTCTTCCTCGCCAACAGCTACCAGGGCATCGACTTCGGCCATCGCGTCACCGGACGGCATTTCATCCGCAACGTGTATGGTGACGTGCTGCATCGCGGCATCTTCGTCAGTCAAAACCTCGACGTGGGCCGCATCGAGAACGTCCACTTCTGGCCCTTCTGGAATCCCGACGGGAACTCCCCCACCCGGCATTATGTGCAGCGCGAGGCCGTGGCCTTTGAGTTTGGCCGCAGCGACTGGCAGATGTGCACCAACACCTTCTGCTGGGGCTTCGGCTCCGGCTACCGCTTCATCACGCATGGCGATGGTCCCACACGCGGCCCCAGCCACGGAAGTTTCCTCGGCATCGCCGCAGACACCTGCTCCATCGCGGTGAAGATCGAGGAAACCGCACCGTTCGGCCTGCTGATCACCAACGGGCAGTTCGTCGCCTTTCCCGGAGAAGCCGTCATGATCGATGTGGCCGAGTCGCACACCGGCAGCGTGCGCTTCAACAACTGCGGCCTCTGGGGGCCGTGCAATCAGATCGCACGCATTAAAGGCGCTGGCACACTAGGTTTTAGCGATTGCACCTTCGTCCACTGGTCGCGCCACAACGACCGCTCCGCCATCCACAGCGGCAAGCTGCTGGTGAGAGGTTGCGAGTTCAAAGAGGACAAACCCCAGATCACCCTCGGCGAAGCCGTGCGCAGCGCCATCATCACCGAGAACCTCATCACCGGAAAGCTACGCGTCGAGCACGCGGAGAAAGCCAATGTGGTGGTGGCAAATAACCTCTCGGCGGCGTGAGTTCGCTCCGTTTTGAAATCTCAAACTTGTCCAGACTGCCAACCATGCGTTTCTCGATTCTCATTCCCTACCTTCATGTGCTGACCTCCCTACACGCCGCCGAACTGCGTGACACGATGCCCGACACCTGGGCCGCCACGGACACGCTGGGGCGGACTTTGCCGATGAGCGCGGAGGTTTGTGCTCCGAAGGCGAATCGCACGGTGGGCATCTTTTACTTCAACTGGCATGCGGCGTTTGGAAACAAGGAGGTGCATGACATCGCGAAGATCCTGAAGGCCAATCCCGCTGCGCCGCCGTGGGGACCGGTGCAGGCTCCGCATTACTGGAGCGAGCCGCGCTTTGGCTACTATCGCCCCGATGATCCTTGGGTGATCCGCAAGCATGTGCAGATGCTGACGGATGCAGGTGTGGACATGCTCGTGCTCGATGCCACCAACGGCTTCACCTATGACGCGGAGCGCGAGGCGCTGTGCGTGGTGCTGGAGCAAATGAAGGCTGAGGGCCATCGCGTGCCGCAGATCGCCATGTTCCCCTATGCGCAGCACAACGCCGTGGTGCAGCATTTGTGGGAGACCTTTTACAAACCTGGCAAGCATCGCGAGCTGTGGTTTCGGTGGAAGGGCAAGCCGCTCCTGCTCACGCCGCCCGATGGACTCAGCCAGGAAGTGAAGGCCTTCTTCACTATCCGCACCTCATGGGCATGGACGCGAGGTCAGCCTTGGTTCGCCGATGGCAAGGACAAATGGCCGTGGTTGGACTCTGCACCGCAAGTGCCCGGCTGGCATGACGCGCCGAACCAAGCCGAGTGCGTGCCCGTGGGCACCAGCCAGCACGCCACGAGCAACATCGGGCGCAGCTTTCACGGCAGCCGACAGCCACCGCCTGCGGAGTGTCGCTCCGGTGAGGGGCTCTACTTTGACGAGCAGTGGAAGCACGCCTTGCCTCATGATCCCGAGTTCATCTTCATCACCGGCTGGAATGAATGGATCGCCCAGCGTTTCCTCTCCGATGGCAGCATGACCTTCCTCGGACGCGTGCTGCCTGCGGGCGAGACTTTCTTTGTGGATGACTACAACCCCGAGTTCAGTCGCGACATCGAGCCCATGCGCGGCGGCTATGGCGATAACTACTACTGGCAGATGGCCGCCAACATCCGTCGCTACAAAGGCGCACGTCCCGCGCCCGCAGCCTCGCCCGCAAAGAGCATCAGCATCCCCGGCGACTTCGCTCAATGGGTCGATGTGAAGCCTGTCTATCTCGATGACCTTCACGACACGACTCATCGCGATCACGATGGTGTGCCCGGCGCAGGCCGTTACACGAACAAGACGGGGCGCAACGATCTCGACGCCGCGCATGTAGCCCACGGCGCCAAGCATCTCTTCTTCCACATCACCACCCGCGAGCCGCTCACCCCTGCCACGGATACCGATTGGATGGTTTTGCTCATCGACACCGATCAAGACGTCAAGACCGGCCACCTCGGCTACGAGCTTCGTATCAATCAAACGCGGCCCGCCCCGGACAAAGCCAATGTGGAGCGATGGAGCGGCAAAACATGGGAACCAGCAGGCGCTGCAACGCTTCAACTTGGCACCAAGGAGCTCCACCTCGCCATCGAGCGCAACGTGCTTGGCTTGGCGTCTGACAAACCCCTGCACCTCGATTTCAAATGGACGGACAACATCCCAGCCACTTCCGATGCCATGGACTTCCTCGACCAAGGCGACACCGCGCCGAATGCCCGGTTTAACTATCGCTATACGCAAACCGACAGCTCCGAGCCAAGAAAGTAAGTCGCTACTCTTGGCGGCATCCGAAGTTCCAACCTGCGCATGAAGAAAGCCCTCCTCCTCGCTGCCTTGTTCTGGACTTCCACTTTGATCGCACAGCAAAAACATGTCTGGGTGCTGCCAGAGGTGGATGCACCACACCTGCAGCGTGTGCTTTTCGACAGCAAAGCAGCCGGTGAATCGGTGAGCTGCTATGTCTTCACGCCGGAGAGCTACGATGCGGCCAAAGAACAACGCTTTCCCGTGCTCTACTGGCTGCATGGCAGCGGCGGCAGCTCGCCACGCTCTGCCGCGCAGGTGGCGCAGCGTTATGGCGAGGCCATGCGGACCGGTAAAATCCCGCCGATGATCATGGTCTTCCCCAACGGCCTGCCGATGGGCATGTGGTGTGATTGGAAGGACGGCTCGGTGAAGCTCGAAACGATGGTCATCGAGGAACTCATCCCTCATATCGACCGCAGCTTCCGCACGCTGGCGAAGCGTGAAGGTCGTATCATCGAAGGCTTTAGCATGGGCGGCTATGGCGCAGCGCGGCTGGGCTTCAAACATCCGCAGCTCTTCGCTGCCGTATCGCTGCTCGGTGCCGGGCCTTTGCAGCAGGACTTCCATGAAGCGCCTCGCGCCGGCCCACGCGGTCGCGATCAAGTGCTCGGCACGGTGTATGGCGGCGACATGGCCTTCTATCGCTCGCAGAGCCCGTGGCTGATTGTTGAGCAAAACGCCGAAAAGCTCCGCTCCGGCCTCGTCATCCGCCAGATCATCGGCGACCGCGATGAGACGCTCGGCTTCAATCGCGAGTTCAAGCAGCATCTCGACGCGCTGAAGATCCCGCACGCTTACCGCCAGCTCCCCGACATCCCGCACAACCCGAATCTCGTGCTCAACGCCCTCGGCGAGGACAACTGGGCGTTCTATCGGCAGGCTTTGAACCACGCAGAAGCCCGCTGACCTCAAGAAGTGGGCTGATGAAAGCGTATGGTTGGACCCTCCAACCATGAAA
>JBILPY010000522.1:0-3647 GCA_044373575.1 Prosthecobacter sp.
GAGCCGCAGCACCTGCACGGGATAAGGGTAGTCCTGCGGCAGCTTCCCCTCGCTCTCCAGCCTGGCTAAGACGCGACCCGCGTGGGCTTTGTCGAGGCTGTTCGTGGACTTCTGCTTTTCGAGGAGCTGCTCCCGTCTGGGCAGGGTGTCGTAGGCCAGAGGGATCTCACGATAGGCGGCGCGGATGCCGCCGCTGAGCGGGATCATGTTCGTGGTCAAAGCCGCCTCCACGGAGGTGGCCAGGCTTTTTCCATGAGTCTGAGCCAGCTCCATCGTACGGCGCGGATACGGGTTCTGATCGCCGCTGCAGCCATTCATGAACATGGCCGTCACGCTGGGATGGGCGGACTCCAGCGCCTGCTGCGCGTAACCCGCGTAATCGCCGCTGAACTTCTGGTGGCCGAGCGTGGTGCAGTGGCAGGCATAGCCAAAGACAAAGGCGATCTCCTTCCCTGCCGCATCAGCGACCTTGAGCACAGGCACGGCATGATCCACCGGGCCATCTGGATTCGGGAAATTGTTCCAACCGCCGCTGCCATTCGGCGTCCGGCGGTTCATGGCGAAGCCGCTGCGCGCCTTACTGTAATGGATCGTGGCGGGCGCGGCCTTCTTTAAAGCTTCGCCTACGAGCCCGACGAGCGTTTGCTGGAGCTTTTCCGTGTAAGCTCCGGCCTCTGCCTCGCGCTGTGCGGGATCATCGGTGCCATGCAAGCGCGTCGTCCTCAGCTCTGGCCCGCTGTGCGTGTGGCTCGCATTGATCGCCAGTCGCTCGGGGGCGATGCCGAACTGCTTCTGCACCTGCTCGGCCACATGCAGACGCACGTTTCTCGGCACGCCGATGAGGTCCATGGTGATCAACGCAAACTTCCCACCCGCCGTGTCTTCGATCACAAGCGCCTTGGCGAAAAGGTCCAGCTCCACACCTTCGGATGGCTTCGTGCGTCCGGCATATCCCGCCATCCACATGGAGCCCTCTGGCGTGATCTTGGCACTCGCGGCTCCGGCTTTCCAGACCGGCGCAGGCTTGTCAGCCGAAAAGGCGAGTGCAGCGAGAACGAGACAGAAGGGCAGCAGCAGTTTCATGGGCGAGGAGTCGCCCACTGCGTTGGGTTTCTTGCTCAGCGTCTCACTGCTCCACCTTGAAAAGATGCATCGAGGTCCCGGCGGGGTTCAGCTCGACGTAGTTGTCGGCTCCGGTCCACTCATAGGTGTGACCGTGCATGAGATCATGGACGCGATAAGGGCGGGTGGCATCAATCCCGAGCGCGCCGAGATCGAGATTCACGGTGGAGGCGACATTGGCGAGACCGTTGAGGCTGATCACGCAGAGGAGACGGTTGCTCTTGTCCGGCGTGGCCTTGCTGTAGCAGATGACTTCCTCATGCGACGAGGCGTGGAAGACGAGGTTGTCGTAGAGGTGCAGCGCGGGGTTGTCCCGGCGGATGTGATTCAGGCGTGCAATGAAGCCCTTGATGTTCCCCGGCGCGTTGTGATCGCGGTCGCGAAGCTGGAACTTCTCGGAGTCGAGGTACTCCTCTTTGCCTGGCAGCGGCTGGTTTTCACAGAGTTCGTAGCCTGAATAAATGCCCCAGCTCGGCGTGAGCGTGGCGGCCAGAGCAGCGCGCAGACGGAAGATGCTGCTCGCGGCGTTTTGCAGGTAGAAGGGCAGGATGTCCGGCGTGTTTGGCCAGAAGTTGGCCCGGTAATACCAGCGCATCTCGCCCTGGGTGAGCTCCTTGGCATACTCGGTGAGGCCGGCCTTGTCCTCGCGCCAGGTGAAGTAGGTGTAGCTCTGGGTGAAGCCGACCTTGCCGAGCACCTGCATCATCCGAGGTTTCGTGAAGGCCTCGGCCAGGAAAATGACCTCGGGATACTTGCGTTGCACGGTGCTGATGAGCTCCTCCCAGAAGGAGACGGGCTTGGTGTGCGGGTTATCGACACGGAAGATCTTCACGCCGTTGCCTGCCCAGAAGAGCACGACGTCGATCAGCTCGCGCCAGAGGTTCTTCCAGTCGGCGCAGTGGAAGTTCAGCGGGTAGATGTCCTGATACTTCTTCGGCGGATTCTCAGCGTAACGAATGCTGCCATCCGGCCGCTGGTAGAACCAATCTGGGTGAGCTTTGACATAGGGATGATCGGGCGAGCAGTTCAGGGCGTAGTCGAGCGCGATCTCGAGGCCGCGTTTCTGCGCTTCACCGACGAGCCAGACGAAATCCTCCACCGTGCCGAGCGCGGGCTCCACATCGCGATGCCCGCCCGCAGGTCCGCCGATGGCCCAGGGGCTGCCGACATCGCCTTCGTAGGCGGTGAGGGTGTTGTTTTTGCCCTTCCTGGCGGTGACGCCGATGGGGTGGATGGGCGGAAAGTAGATGGTGTCGAAGCCCATCGCCTGCGCGTCATCCAGCCGGGCCACACAGTCGCGGAAGGTGCTGTGCTTGTCGGCACGGCCCTCAGCGTTGCGGGGGAAAAATTCATACCATGCGGAGAAGCGGGCGCGCTCGCGCTCGACGATGACCTTCAGCGGCTCGCTGGTCGTGGAGAGGCTGCGATCCGCGTAGGTGTCCATGAGCCCCTGAAGCTCGGCAGAGAGCAACACTTCCAGCACCTCCTGCGCAGGCAGGGAGCTGAGCAGATCCGCCACGTCCTCGATCTGCGTGGCGCAGTCCGGCGCACCGGCGGCACGGGCACGTTGGGCGGCATCGCGGAGGAGCTTCGCGCCTTCCAGTGCTTCTACGGGCACATCAGGATCTGCGGCCTGCACACGCACGGCGAAGGTCTTTTTCCACCCCTTGTAAGTGTCTGACCAAGCCTCGACCGCATACTCCCAGCGCCCGATGGATTCAAAGCTGCACTGGCCGTGCCAGCGGTCATTGTCCGTGGCGGCCATGGGGGCTTCAAACCAGCGCTTCGTGCCGGTGAGCTTCCATTTGAGCACGGCGGACATGACGACGTGGCCATCCATAAAAATGTCGCACCAGACATCGAGCGGCTCGCCCGTGATGCGCTTGATGGGATGCCGCCCGCCTTCGAGACAGGGGTAGAAATTCTCGATGACGACGGTGGGGGCGTGCGATGGAGCGGGCATGGCGTGACTGCGCTTATACAGCGGAGGCAGCAGCGCGAGGCAAGAGCGGAAATGCACACTCTCTGCGGCAAGGATGCCGTTGAAATCGTGATCTGAGCGCGTATCCCCAGGGACATGATCCTCGACACCCTCGACCACGCCGCCCAGTACGAAGCCCTGAACTCCCGATTTGCGAAAGCCTTCGCCTACCTCCGCACCGTCGATGGCACGCAGCCCCTGGGACGGCAGGATCTGGATGGCGACCACTGCTTCGCACTGGTGCAGACCTATGAGACGAAGCCGATGGAGAAGGCCAAGTTTGAAGCGCACCGGAAGTACATCGACGTCCAGTTCATCTACAGCGGACGCGAGACTATCCTTTGGGCCCCGCTGGCCGCGATGGTGGAGGAAACCATGGCCTACTCAGCGGAAAAAGAAGCCGCGCTCTGGAAGCTCGTGCCTGATGTGACTCCGCTGCACATGAGCGCCGGACATTTCGCCATCCTGTATCCGCAGGACGCCCATGCACCCTGCATCGAGTGGGACAAACCGGAGCAGGTCTTCAAAGTCGTCGTCAAGGTGG
>JBILPY010000790.1:0-3646 GCA_044373575.1 Prosthecobacter sp.
CAGCGACCACCACGCTGTTCGCGCTCGATCTTCTCCTGGCTGACGACGGTAAAACGGGTGAAAGGCAGAGCTTCGAGGCGCTCCTCGGAGATCGTGACTCCGGACATCTCAC
Organism: Prosthecobacter sp.; assembly: GCA_044373575.1. GTDB lineage: Bacteria > Verrucomicrobiota > Verrucomicrobiia > Verrucomicrobiales > Verrucomicrobiaceae > Prosthecobacter. The sequence continues at coordinate 113 of JBILPY010000790.1, forward strand.
AGATGCCGTAGGTGCCGAGGTCGATGCGTTTCAGCGCTTCGTTGATCTCATAAATGGCGTCCTGTTCCTTGGCGAGGAGGCTGAGGGCGAAGTCGCGGTCATACGCGTCGCTGCCAGCGTCTGCCTGATGCATGCCAAAGGCGGACTCAGTGCCTTCGTTGTTGCGGAGACTGTCATTGGTGACACCTTCAGCGGCGTTCATGTAAATGTCGCGCAGTTCCATAAGGCGCTGCTTTTGCTTCTTGAGGAAGGCGGCAGGGAGCACGGGCTTGCGCGGCGTGTTGTCCATGGTGATGCCTTCTTCCAGCGGCACGGGGCGCTTGACGTTAGTGATCTTCACCGCCGGGCCATTGTTGGACTTGGCTGCTGGTTTGGAAACCGGCGCGGCTTTGGCTGCGGGCTTCGCGACAGGAGCGGGTGCCACGGCTTTCGGAGCTGGAGCGGGGACTGCTTTCTTCGCGGGTTCAGGCTTCGGAGCGGCTTTCTTGGCCGGGGCTTTCGCCGGAGGAGTGGCTTTCTTGGGTGCCGGGGCTGGCTTAGCAGGAGCCTTCTTGGCTGGAACAGGCTTTTTAGCAGGGGCGGCTTTTTTGGCCGGGGCTGCCTTCTTCACGGGGGCTTTCTTCACAGGGGGGGATTTTTGGGGCACAGGTTTCTTCACCGCCTTGCTCGCAGGAGCCTTGGACTTAGCAGCGGGCTTGGCCGCCTTGACTGGTTTAGTGGCTGGTTTAGCAGCAACTTTTTTCGCGGGTTTGGCCGGGGCTTTAGGCGCTGGTTTCTTTTTCGCGGGCATGACTCGTGGAGGGGCGGGTTGGCAGGATCAGAATCCGCTACTGGGGCGGAAAAGGCGCGGATAGTGGCGTGATTCCTCAGATATGGCAAACGGAAATCCAGCCCTGGAATGCTGCGATGCTTGACCTTGCCAAATCATCCGTTGGGCTGTGCCTGCCTTTCTAGCGAGCCCGAATCACCTCTTGAGAAACCTTTCCCCGCAGGCGAAGGAGCGCGCCCCGTCTCCTGACCCTGTTTCTGCCCATGTCCGCCGCCTCTGAAGTCGCCCGCCGCCGCACCTTTGCCATCATCTCCCACCCGGATGCGGGAAAGACCACGCTTACGGAAAAGCTCCTCCTTTACGGTGGAGCGGTGCAACTCGCCGGCAGTGTGACGGCGCGCAAGAACCAACGCGCCACCACCTCGGACTGGATGGAACTTGAGAAGCAGCGCGGTATCTCCGTGTCGTCCACTGTGCTTCAGTTTGAGTACAAAGACTGTGTCGTGAACCTGCTCGACACACCGGGTCACAAAGACTTCTCCGAAGATACCTACCGCGTGCTCACGGCTGTGGATGCCGCGGTGATGGTGATTGACGCTGGTAAAGGCATCGAAGCGCAGACGCTGAAACTTTTCGAAGTCTGCCGTCGTCGTGGCGTGCCGATCTTCACCTTCATGAACAAGCTGGACCGTCCGGCGCGTCCGCCGATGGAGCTTCTCGATGAATTGGAGCGCGTGCTCGGCATCGCTGCCTTTCCCATCAACTGGCCACTTGGCGATGGCGTGGATTTCAAAGGTGTCTTTGATCGTGAATCCAATCAGGTGCATCTCTTCGAGCGCACCGTGGGCGGCATGTTTCGCGCGCCGGTGAAGGTCAAGGGCATCGAGGACGACAGCGTGCGCAACGCACTGCCGCCGCTGGTTTACGAGCGTGTTTGTGAGGAACTGGAGTTACTGGAGGGCGGCGGCGCTGAGTTCTCTCTGGAAAAGATTCGCCACGGCCAGCTCACGCCTGTTTTCTATGGCAGTGCGATGAATAACTTCGGCGTGCAGATGATGCTCGATCGCTTCCTCGAACTCGCCCCGCCGCCTGCGCCGCGCATGAGCGGCGATGAAATCATCTCCCCCGACACGCCCGGCTTCAGCGGCTTCGTCTTCAAGATTCAAGCCAACATGAACCCGCGTCACCGCGACCATGTGGCCTTCATCCGCGTCGTCTCCGGCTGCTTCCAGCGCGACATGGTCGCCATAAATACGCGCACCGGTGCCAAGCTGCGCCTCGGCAATTCCCAGCGCCTCTTCGCCCAGGAGCGAGAGACCGTGAACGAAGCCTGGGCAGGCGACGTCGTCGGCCTCGTCGGCAATTACGGCTTCCTGATTGGCGATACTCTCTCCGAAGATCCGAAGATCAAATTCGACGAGATGCCGCGCTTCGCCCCCGAGTGCTTCGCGTATCTGCACAATGAAAACACCGCCAAGTTCAAACGCTTCCGAGACGGTCTCGACCAGCTTCTGAAAGAAGGTCTGGCGCAGCCTTTCGAGCTGCCTGACTCCTTCGTCCGCATCCCACTCGTTGGCGTTGTCGGATCACTCCAGCTCGATGTTCTGAAGTATCGCCTCGAAACCGAATACGCCGCTGAAGTCCGGCTCGAGTCCGCCCCCTGGACCATCGTCCGCTGGCTGCGTGAAAAGAACCCCGAAGACGCCCCCAAACCCGTCCGCGGTCAGACCGCCAAGCCAAAGCCCAACCTCGCTGCCAGCTACGACACCACACTCGCGCTGGACTCCCTCGGCAACTGGGTCGCTCTCTTCAGTGACAAAGTCAGTGCAGGCTATTTCGAGACCAAAAACGGCGACAAGTTCGACATCAGTCCGTTCCCTTTCTGAGCACCAGCACGATGTCCGCATAGCTATCATCTAGCTTGCGAGGATCAGTGATGTCATAGGTGAAGTCGTAGCACTGCACGAGTTTCAGCGAAGGTGCCTTGCGCAGCAGGGCGCGCATCTGGGCGGCGCTGTAGGTGCGAAACTGCCACTTCGTCTCCTGAGTATGCGTGCGGCCTGCGTGGGTGATTTGCAGGCGTGTGCGCAGGTCTTCGAGGCGTGTCTTGCGGTTCGCGGGCCAGGTGTGCGTGTTGCACAGCACGCGGATGCCATCCCGTTCGGCTAACCAACGCTCATGTTCCTGAACGGTGCGCTCGTAGTCCGTCAAATGCACACCGAGCACGAAGAGTCCACCAGGCGTCAGATAATCTGCGACACGCTGAATGCAGGCGGCGGCATCACGCTCGGTTTGCAGATACTTGAAACTGCTGACGAGACAGTGGGCGAGATCGAAAGTCTGCTTCTTTGGCAACTCAAAGCTCTGCATCCAGTCCTCCCAGAGCTTGGCCTTCAACCCTGCGCGCTTTAGCCGCTCGCGGGCAAAGTCGAGCATCCGGGCATTGCCATCAAAGCCGCTCACCTTCCATCCACGACGGGCCATTTCTAAAACGAGACGCCCACTGCCGCAGGCTGGTTCCAGCATCTGACGTGATCTGCCGCCCGGGCCATGTTTCGCATACACGGCTTCGAGAAATGAACCTTCCTTCGGCGTGTCGGCATCGAAGATGATGTCGTAATAGAGCGGCGTGTTGTACCAGTCGCGTTGTTCGGGCATGAGTCAGAAGGGCGAATGACACCGCTTCTGTCAAGGCCGCCGCACGGGCAGCACGCGCCCGGTGTAGGGATCCATCACCGCTGTCGTTCCCGGCGCAGGATAGACGC
>JBILPY010000523.1:0-3639 GCA_044373575.1 Prosthecobacter sp.
ACCGTCCAGGTGCGGAAGATCATGCGGCGGCCATGCTTTTCAAAGACAGGCAGCAGAGCGAGCAGGAACTCACGTGCATCGTCAGGTGTCTTGATGACCAACTGGCTATGGAAGTCGTCCTTCACGTCCTTGCCGTCGGATTCACCGATGCGGACGATGACGCCCGCCACCTCGGGGAAGTCGATGAAGAAGCGGTCGAGCAGCTCGGCGAGGTAGGCATTCGGCGACTTGTGCGCGATGCGCAGGCTCTTCAGCAACCACGGCGTCGCGGAGAAGACATCCATCGTGACATGAATGGCGAGGCCTGCGTTTTTCAGCACGGCAAAACAGCGCTGCATCTCCGTGCGATACCGCTGAATGCGCTGCCGCACTTCCGGCTCGATCATGTCGTGCAGAGCAAGGTGAGCGACATCGTCGATGGAGGCTGAATTGAAGCCCCAGCTCGCCGCCTGCCGCGCCAGCACATTCAGATCGCGACACACCATCTCCCACCACGCCGCTCCCTGACGCCCGGCATGATCCCAGGGGATCTTCGACCAGTTGATGACACGCCGCTCGTAGCCGCGAAAAAACGGCCCGATGGTGTCGATGAGGTGAAGTTCAGTCACGAGCGCCTGTGATCCGTCATCCTCTACACGATGCAAAAGTCAGAACGTGACGAAAATGTTACCCAGCCACCTCATCTTCCAGTTTCAGCCGCGAGCGGATGAGAGCACGCAGATGGCCGCGAGCGCGGGAAAAGGAGGTGCGTTCAGCCCCGGTCAGCTTGTTTTTGGCAAATGCCTCCGAATCTTCCTTCCACAAGCTTTCCTCAAAACGCTTCTGGTTGCCCGCGAGTTTTTGGTGGCCGACAGCTTCCAGACATTCTTGGAGAAGTTGGGAAAGCCACTCGCGCTCAATCAGAGTCACAGGTGTGTTTGGATCTGGAATTTCCGCACCTGATTCAGCCATCGAACTAATGGGCACGAGACAGATGGGTGAAATGCGCCGCTGAGCCCTCTTTTGCCTCCAGAAAGATGAAAGCACCCAGCGCAGAGATTGCATGATATGAGTCCACTGCACGGCTGGAGGCAGAGCATCCAGATGTTGAAGTGTTCGTGACCGGAAATGACGCAGAAATACCTCCTGCACGGCATCATGAGCCTCACATTCAGGCAGCCCGCGACGCATCGCCATTGCGAGCAAAGGTCGCTTAAACCGATCATAGAGCCGTTGGCACGCAGCCTCTAGCTGAGCCGGGTCAGCTGTTCTGTCATCAAAGGATTGTAACATCTCAAAGAGTGGGCTGAAGGTTCGCCAGTGTATCAGTTCACATCCAGATGGTAGAACTTGCTGGAGGCGGTGCCTAGAAGGCGAAGACGCATGCTGGTCTCCACACCGTTCACGGTTTGACTGATGATCTGGTAGTCCACGCCTTCGACAGCATCTTCCCACTGGGTGAGATTGTCCGACTTACGCAGGTCTGCGCCAAGTGTGGAGGTGTTCAGATAGGTGAACACAAATTCACGATCAGAACCATTCGCTTCGATCACCGGAAGGTTGTCTCGATCAGACGGATTATTCGGGCTGGTATTGAAGAAGTATTCCAGCGTGTCGCTGAGGCCGTCTTTGTCGCTGTCACCGCTTGGAGTGCCGGTGAAGCCGTTTTGAGCCAGCCACACGGAGAAACTCACGGCTCCACCGGAAATGACTCCGGGTGAACCGATCTCACTGGAGCTGTTCGTTGCGACAAAGGCACCATTCACACCTGTCTGGCTGAAGGTGGTGATCGTCGCCACATTGGCAGCCGCAGCGTTGTCAAAGGTGCGGTAGGGGGCGCTGGAGGGCGCGATGCCGAAGGCGACGTTCGCCACGCGGACGTTGTTGGTGTTGTAGAGGTTCACGGCATCGCCGCCAGTGCTCAAACCGATGCCGCTGCCACTGTAGCTGCCGACTTGCAGCGTGGCGGGAGGGTTGCTGCCGAACCAGTTGGAGAGGAAATTCGCCTTGGTGGTGCTCAGCGTGGCGGTTTCCAGGAAGATGACGGATTCGCCGGGGGCAATCATCGTGATGCCGGTGAGCGGAAGAGCCGCCGCAGGCGATTCGGAGCTGTCATCGACTTTCCAGCCGGTGATGTCCACCGCACGCGCACCGATGTTCGTGACCTCGAACCAATCCGCGGCCACAGGGCTGTTTCCACTGCTCCAAGGGGCCACCTCGGTCACTCGCAGCACACCGGGCGCTGAGTAGCCGGGCGAGCCGATTTCCACACTGCTCGTGGCGGCGACGAAGGCTCCATTCACACCCACCGCACTTAGCAGCGAGATGGCGGTGTTGTTTGCCGCAACGGTGTTGTCGAAGGTTTGATACGGCGATGTGGCATCGGCTGTGCCAAACGTGACGCCGCTGTGCCTTGTGCCGCCTGCGGTGAAGAGGTTCACGGCATCGCCGCTGGTGCTGAGGCCGATGCCAGAGCCTTGATAGGTGCCCACTTGCAGTCCCGCAGGCACATTTGAGCCGAACCAGACGGTTTTTAAGGTGTTCACGATGGTCGCGGCATTCGCAGCAGAGCTTTCGATGAAAATCACCGACTCACCCGGAGCGATGCTGGTGATGCCAGTGAGCGCGATGGCCGTGGCGAAGGCATTCGAGCTGTCATCGACCTTCCAGCCGGTGATATCGACCGCGTTCGCGCTGACATTCGTGACCTCAAACCAGTCGCCACCGACCGCGCCGTTGCCGCTGGCCCAGGGAGCCACTTCGGTGACGATGAGGGCTGGAGGCGCGACGGCCTCGACCAATTGATCGGTGATACTCAGCGTGAAGGTTTGCGTCACGTCCGGCGTGGTGCCGACGGTGCTATCATCGGCGTTGATGGTGATGGTGTAGCTGGTCTTCGTTTCAAAATCGAGCACGACGCCGGATTTGAGATACAAGGAGCTGCCGGTGAGCTGGAAGGAGGCCGCATCGGCTCCGGTGAGGCTCAGCGAGTTCGTGCCGAGGCCGTCATCGGTGACGACGATGTCGGCCACCTTGATCGGCGAGGCGGTGCTGGTGTTTTCTTCGAGCGAATTGACCGCGTTGTTCAGCGTGATGGCCGTTGGAGGCTGGTTCGCTGCCGTGGACGGGGCATACACCCAAAGCTGCGGATACTCGATGCTGCCGCCGCCGTTTTCATTCACCACATAGATGTTGCCCGCGCGGTCCATGGTGATGCCTTCGTGCTGCTGATCGGCGGCACTCAAAGGATTGCCGGGATCGGAAGTGATGTTCAGTGTGCTGAGGATGGTGCCGCTGCGGTCGATGTTCACCACGCGTGCATTTTCCTGGCTGAGGATGAGCAGATTGCCCGCCTGGGGCTGGCCGGTCATGGAGGGGATGTTGGAGAAGGCAAACACGTCCGCCACATCCGTCATGCCGAGCAGTGTGGTGTCGAAGAGGTTCGTGGAGTTCACCGTGGTGGGTGATCCGTTCGTGGCGGTGCCTGCGACGAAATCGACGCCGGTCTGGAACACACCAATCGGTGATTTTTCCTTCAGCACGATGAAGCCGCTCGTCTGCGGATCATACGACAGACCTTCCGTGCCGGTGTTGTCGTCAAAGGTGCCGATGTCCACCGTTTGCGCGGCGGCACGGGTGAGCGTGGTGCCCGCGGCGTAG